>CAZKOI010000585.1:0-1960 GCA_964554315.1 uncultured Enterobacterales bacterium
GGCAGCGTAAAGGCATCATCATCCCACAGGTCGCCCTCGTCGAGGAGCGTCCCGGCGCGGTCAAACACCCGCGTTCCAGGACCGGGGATGTAACCCAGGTAGTCGCGAGCATCCTCAGTCGGAGTCGAGTAGACGATGCGGAAATCCAAGCCGTCAATGCCTGCGCTCTCGGCGTACCCTGCACAGTATGCGTCTGCCTCTTCACGGGTGTCGAGAGAAGACCCTTCGTATATCACGGTATCGGTCGCGAAGAGCACGAAGTCCCCACTACCGACGGGGTCGGACGGTCCACCGCCGCCACCCGTGAGTGTCAGTGTATTTGTCGTGGTGCCAAATCGCACCGAGCCACAGCCACTGTCAACGGTCTCCGTCACCACGTACTCGATATCGACATCGCCGACGATCGAGACGGGTGAGCTTGCGGTCAAAGACGCACTGACGCTGGTGTCGCCTGGGTTGACCTCGAAGGTACCCATTGAGACGCCCTCGATGATGACCTCGAAGATGTCATTGTCACAGGTCAAGGTGTTTCCGGAGATCTCGACCGTGAGGTCGACTGCGCTGACTGACGTCAGAGCGGTGGGGCGGCTACCGGACACAAAGTGACTGTCTCTCCAAAGCCACCCGGAGGAGTCGGAGCCGGAGCTTGTTTCCCACGTGTCAGATGCAACGGGGAAGTCCAACTCGTCGACATCCGCCGGTGCGCCACCGTCAGCATCGACATCGGGCCCGCCGCCGCCACCGCCACCGATGTGGATGACTACAGGGCTACCGCTAGGGGCAACGACGACTGCGGTGCCTGACGGAGGACCCTCGAAGCTGAGGCTGCCGTTGGGTGCCGAGTAGGTCGCCGTGGCGACGCCTTCCACGAGGGGATGACTGGAGTCAACGATGGTCAGTGACTCATCGGTGATGTTTGTGGTCCCCGTAGGCGCTGTCTCGAAGAGGCTTGCGATGGTGGCCCAGGTTCCGCCGTCGCTTCCATTAAAGTCGGCAGCGATGACGACGCCGCCACCGTCGACGAATTCAGCCAGCGTTGATGCCATGGCATCGCCGACAGCCGTCAAGGTCGAGACGTCCGAGCCTTCTTGCTCCGGAATCATGAACACGTCGAAGCCTGCAAGGTCGAGTCCACCCTCATCGCTGAAGGTGGTGACCGCGTAGGGTGCGCTGAGATAGGAATCCAGCGCACGCAGCATGTTGTTGTACTCACCAGAAGCAGCCATGTCGGCATACTCGGTGTAGGCCGCAATCTGAATGGTGCTGCCTGTGTCCGCCAGTGCGACCGCGTTCGCGAGAATACGGTCTGCCGTCGGGTCGTTCTCGTAGTAGTCGTGTCCGATCAAAACGACGTCACCACTACCGACGGGGTCGGACGGTCCACCGTCGCCCGCATCACAGAGTGTAGCGAGCTCGTTGGTCACAAGCTCGGTGAGATCCGCCGTTCCGTCGCCATCGGCATCAAGCCCGAGGAAGTCGTCGAAGAGCAGACCGTTGACGATGGTTGTTCCGCCGTTTGAGAGAACGATGACGGGCTCACCCTCGAAGCTGGCGAGCGTCTCGACGTCGGTCGAAGAGAACTTGTCGCCGTTGTCGCCCCAGCCATCATCGCCCGTCATGGTCTCAGGAAGGCTCTCGACCAGCGTCCAGAAGACGGGGTCAGCAGCGCTTGCCGTGAGCGTCGGGGTATCAATGCTACTGGTGACGGTGACGCCGAGCGTCGCTTGCCATGGGGCGTAAGCATCGTAGTCCCAGAAGGACGTGATGACCTTGCCCCCCTCGTCGAGGTGGGTCTGAAGGATGGTTCGCACACCCTCATAGCCGCCGTCCGGGGTCGAGAAAACGATGATGTCGGGCATCATGGATGTCCTCATCGACTCAAGCTCTGAGGCGCTAGAAGCCACATCGTAGGTCATGCCCAAGGCTTCGGCCGCGGCCCTCCCGGGCGTGGGCGCGGCGC
>CAZKOI010000586.1:0-1957 GCA_964554315.1 uncultured Enterobacterales bacterium
CGACGGAGCTTGCTGAGGGAGCCTCCTCCCGCCTCTCAGATCTCGTGGGTGGCGACTGGCGATTCTTCACTGCACCCGAAGCGTCGATCCTTGCGCTCACGGACGCTGCAGGCTTTGACTACCAGTACGACAAGGTATCGAAGCAGTATTCTCATCCCGCCGCGACTTACATCCTGACGGCGGATGGGACCATCTCTCAGTATTTCACCGCTATTCAACCCGACGCCCGTGACATCCGATGGGCGCTGGTGGAAGCGGGAGAGGGCCAAGTTGGCTCGGTGCTGGACCAGGTCGCACTGACCTGCCTGCAGTACGACCTTAGCTCAAACGCATATGTCGCCAAGGGTGTTATGCGGTCGGGCGGTATCGCCATCGTCGGGGGCCTCTTCGCCTTCTTCGGTGTGCTCTGGCAGCGCGAACGTCGGCGCTGGAGGAAGGACAATGTTTGACGCACAATTCTGGTTCCCGGAATCAGTCAACGCGCTCGCGAGCGGCGTAGATGAGCTCTTCATCTTCGTGCTCTGGGTGACGGTCGTTTCACTCGTACTCGTGCTCGGCGCGATGGTGTGGTTTGCGATTCGGTACCGAGCGGGTAGCGGGGACGCCCGAGGCTCTATGCCCACGCACAATCTTCCGCTCGAGGTTGCCTGGACGCTGATCCCGACCGCGATTCTCGGTGTCATCTTCTTCTGGGGAACACGCGACTACGCCAAGATGTCCATCCCAGCGGGCGATGCGATGGAGATTCGCGTGATGGGGCAGAAGTGGTTCTGGAGCTTCGACTACCCCGAGTACGGCGTGCGACTTCAGGCCACACAAGAGCTGGACGCGAAGAACGAGACCGAGGGCAAGCCTGTCGGCCTGGTCGTTCCGGTGAACACATCGGTGAAGCTGGTTGGCTCTTCGTCGGACGTCCTCCACAGCATCTTCATCCCCGCCTTCCGTCTCAAGAAAGACGTGGTCCCCAACCGCTACACCACGACCACCTTCATCGCGACGGACACGGGCGTCTACGACCTCTTCTGCACCGAGTACTGCGGCACCAAGCACTCCAACATGATCACGAAGGTCACAGTCTTGAGTGAGGCCGACTTCAAGTCGTACATGGAGGCGGCCCAGGAGGCTGCCGCCGGACCTGTTGATGGCGCCACGGTGTTTGCCTCCAACGGCTGCGCAGGGTGTCACCAAGTCAACGAGGGCGCGTCGGGCGGCCTCGGTCCAGTGCTCTGGGGTTTGGCTGGGCGTGAGGAGGCCCTCACCACCGGGGAGAAGGTGCTCGTGGATGACAACTACCTACGGGAGTCCATCGAGAATCCCATGGCGAAGATCGTCGCTGGCTACGACCCCATCATGCCGTCGTTCGCTGGCCGCCTCTCCGAGGAGGAGCTGACGGCCCTAATCGTGTACCTGAAACAGCTCGGTCCAGCCGGCGGAGGTGACCAATGAGCGCCCCAACTGACAACCAACCAGAGCCAAGCTACCTCACCGCTTCGCGAGGACTGAAGAGCTGGCTCTTCTCTGTTGATCACAAGCGAATTGGCATCATGTACTTGATCGCAACGACGATCTTCATGATTGCTGGCGGTGCCTTTGCTGGATTGATTCGGGCGGAGCTGTTCACTGCAGCTGGCGACCTCCTCGACGCCGACCAGTACAACCGAGCGTTCACCCTGCACGGGTCGATCATGGTCTTCCTGGTCATCATTCCGGCGACTCCGGCGGTGCTCGGCAACTTTGTGCTCCCGCTGATGCTCGGCGCGAAGGACGTCGCCTTCCCCAGGCTCAACCTGGCCAGCTTCCACATCTACATGGCGGGGGCCACGTTGCTCCTCGTTTCCATGGTCTTGGGCTCTTTCGACACCGGCTGGACCTTCTACACGCCATACAGCTCGACAACGGTCGGCCCCGTCGCTTGGGCCCTGACCGGCGTCTTCATCTTGGGCTTCTCGTCCATCTT
>CAZKOI010000587.1:0-1954 GCA_964554315.1 uncultured Enterobacterales bacterium
AATGACCCATCTTGACCTGAACCCAGGCCCTGTCCCGTTCACTCATGTCGCCTCGCTCTAGCACCGAGGACGCCAGCTTCACGCCCATCGATATCGGACCCTTGCGATTGAGCACCTCAATCGCAGCAGCGAAGCAAAGTGGAGCCGTAACCGCCGTCCCTTGGGTAGCGCCTGCGATCATGTTCTGGAGCTCACGAAAGGTGCTGGAGCGGCCACTGAGCCGACTGTAATACTCCGCGTGCCTCAAGAGTGTATCGTGCTCCACGCGTTCACCCTCCGCTTGGAGCTTGGAGCGAGCGTAGTCTGCGAGCGACCGAGAGATCAGGTATCGAGTGGTCCCGTCATCATTTCTCCGAGTCTGCATCAGGCTGTTGTCGAGCAACTCTCCGAGTATATCCACCATCCCGATCCCGTCTGCGCTGTCGCTCAGTTCCAGCACATGCTCGGCGGCACTCATCTGGAAGCCGCCTCTGAACACGCTGGCCTGAGCAAGCGCCTGTCGGGCCGCTGGGCTGAGGAGGTCCCATGACCAGTCGAGTGTAGAAATGAGGGCATCCCCCTCGCGCCCTCTCGAACGAAGGACGCTGAATCGATCGCTCATTCGTGCTTGGAGCTCCGTCAGATCGAAGACCCGAAGGCGAGCAGCAGCCAGCTCAATCGCCAGCGGCAGACGATCAAGCTCGTCGAGGATCTCACCCACCGTGGTGTGCATCTCGGGCGTCAATCTCCACTGCGGGTCGACACTGGCGGCTCGGGCGGAGAACAACTCTATGGCCTCTAGCAGGCTCAAGGGCTCAACCGTGGTGACCCGCTCGACGTCGATGTTGAGCTTCAGTCGCGACGCACAGATGACCTGGACATGCGGGGAAGCATCAACCCACGACGAGAGGAGTTGGCCCAACACGTCCACCACCCGTTCGATATTGTCCAGCACCAGCAGTGTGGACGCTCGCCTCAACGCGACCTCCACCTGAGCGACCGGATCGGTGTCCTGAGGCCGGACCTTCAGTGCGCGCAAAACTCGGATCGCTATCTGCAGGGCATCCTCGGTATCCGACAGATCGCAAACCGCGAGGGTTGAAAAGCGATGTCGTAGCTGCGATGCCACCTCAAGCGCCAACCGGGTCTTGCCCACGCCGGCAGTCCCGAGGAGGGTCACCACACGCTGTCCACCGCTCATCTCCGAGGCAATGTGTGTGCGAAGACCATAGCGCCCCACCATCGGACCGCTCTGAATCAGGGATGTTGTCAGCGCGTCGGTGAGCTGTTCGTCGAGTGCCTGCATGTGCTCTTCACGAAGCGTCGCAGGGAGCCGATCGAGGTGCAGATGCCACGGCGCTCTGTGGTCCTCCTCGTTCCGGTGGTCACCCCGTGCGGCGGCCTCCACGATTGCACGCATCCTGATCTCGGAGAGCTGCTGGTGGGCCTCGACCAGTTCGGGTTCGTGGACGAGCGCCACTTGCAGCGCATGCTGGTACTGGAGTCGGTGGTGTTGGGCCTGGCGCAGCAAGGCATGGCGACGGCTCCAGCACTCCCAGCCCTTGGGTGACGACCAGCCGTCGACGGAGAGCCTCGTGTCCGCCTCACTCCACATCCGCAGGGCCTGTTGTTCCGCTGCCTCCGCCGCCTCGAGATGCGACTGGGCTTGCCACACTGCTGCCATGCCCTTGTCCCGGCGCTCCGCGCCCTCCAGCCATGCCCTCAGCGCTGCACCGAACACGGAGGCGTCAGCCAAGCGTTCGGACGGCTCACGCTCAAGGGCCTGATGACACAGCTCGGCGAGCTCGAGCGGGATCTTGGACCCCTCTCGGGTGGCTCTATCGATGAGGCTGGCAGGGTCGGTGTTGCGCACCAACTCGACCACCTCGTAGGCCGTCTCACCTTGATGGGGCGGATGTCCCGCGAGGACCTCGTAGAGCATCGCACCGAGGGCATAGACGTCGGTGGCAGTTCC
>CAZKOI010000588.1:0-1950 GCA_964554315.1 uncultured Enterobacterales bacterium
AAGCCGTCAGAGGTGGCGTTGGCCAGGTTGTTGCTGACCATCTCCATCTGTTTCCAGGCCACCTTGGCCCCCGACAGTGCGGGATAGATGCTTCGACTCACAAGGCCTCCCGGTACTCAATGTCACCCGCGCCCACGACGCCCTCGAGCTGACGACGGAGAATCCCTCTGGCCTCGCTGAGAATCTGAGAGACGCGAGATGGAGTGACATTAAACGTCTCCGCCACCTCGTGGAGGTTCATGTCTCGACCGTAGTACAGCAGCACGCAGTCACGCTTCCGCTCGGGGAGCGACTCAATGGCCTCCTTGAGCGCTTGCTTAGCCTGAGCACCCATGATTCCCGAAAACGCAGACTTAAAAGAGTCATCCGGTAGAGTCTCGGCAAAAGATCGCCCACCCTCGTCGCCGTCTGGGCTGTCTGATGAGTCGATCCGAACATGGCTGACGGGCTTCACACGATCCCTGGTTCGCCAGTAGGTGTCGAGGTCCATGCCAAGCCGCTCAGCAACCTCCCCAGCCTCCGGTGGGCGCCCGAGCTCGCCGGTCAGCTTGCGCTCGGCATCGCCGACTTCCTTCGCTACTTGCCTGCGGTGGCGGGTGAAGGTGTCGGTGGCACGCAGCGCATCCATCATAGCGCCACGAATCCGGTACTCCGCGAAGGTCGTAAACTGGATGTCTCGCTCTTCGTCAAAACGATCGAAGGCTTCAAGCAGACCAATGGCTCCGAAGGATGCGAGGTCCTCACCGCCAAGCTCACAGCCTGGTGGAAGTCGCTCAGAGATTCGCCTTGAGAGGAGCAGAATCTTTCGCTGGTACTTCCGGCAGATCTCCTCGCGGGACAAGCCCTCGATTCGACGCTCACTGATTCCATTTAGGTGTGTTGGGTACATGATTTAGTTCCCCTCACCCAGCCTTCTCGGCGGGATTGTGACCCCCATTCGGACGGGAGTCGTTCGACTTGAGTTCTTTGTGGCCACCGAGGGTGACGCCGCTCTGAATCGACACCGTTGCTACGCGCTGGAGACGAATCGTTGGCAGCAGCTCTGCGGCCGAGACAATGGCGACACGAGGAATCACCTTGCCCGAAAGCATCCGCAGCGGACCTCTCGCGAGTGGCGGACACAGCACGACCACGTCCCCTTCTCCACTCCAGGCCTCTGCGGCATCCCTCAGACCCGTCAGGAGACGACGAGCATGATCGGGGTCCAGTGCAAGGCTCATGGAGCCGGACTCCGAGGTGTGCAAGGACCGGGCGATGATTTCCTCGGTGTCCGGTGCGAGCGCGATGTAGTTGAGGACGTTCTCCGAGGTCGCGTACCGGTGAGTCAGGTGACGAGCCAGACGCTGCCGCACAAACTCCGTGAGGCTGTTGGGGTCCTTCAGACGAGGAGCGTGCTCGGCCAGGGCCTCGAGAATGGTGGTGCTATCCCGAACGCTGACACCTTCCTTCAGCAGGTTTCGGAACACCCTCATCACGTTTGACCGAGAGAGCTGCTCGGGAATCAGCTCTTCGACCAGCTGAGGGTTGTCCTCTCCGACACGCTCAAGCATGTTGTGGAGTTGGTTTCGGCTAAAGAGCTCGTGGCCGTACTGCTGCAGAATCTCGGTCAAGTGCGTCGTCAGCACCGTCGGGACATCGACGACCGTGTAGCCCTTGGACTGCGCTGTCAGCTTGTTCTTGTCGGTGATCCAGAGCGCCTCCAGACCAAACACGGGATCAATGCACCGAAGCCCTGAGAGGTTGGGGTCGGCGTCGCCAGGATTGATGGCGAGGTGCTGACGAGGCACGACCTTTCCACGCCCAACTTCTTCGCCACGAAGCACGATTCGGTACTCGCCTCCATCGAGGCGAAGGTTGTCGCGAAGATGAACCGACGGCACGATTAGGCCGAGATCTTGGACCACCTGCCTGCGAATACGCGAGATCCGCTCAACCAAGTTTCCACCCTTG
>CAZKOI010000589.1:0-1934 GCA_964554315.1 uncultured Enterobacterales bacterium
GATGACGACTTGGGGCAGGCTGTCGTCGTGGTGGAGTATGACGTTCAGTCCGTTGCCACGTTGGTATTGTTCGTGGGGTATCTCGATGGCTTTTGCTGTCATGGTCGCTGCAAGGATTACGGGTAACACGGGCGCTCCTACCTAAGACGGGCTCATATCCGGTCGAGCCACCGCGGGCTGGCCTGATTATCGGACTTCAATGGCCACCTACCGAACCGACTGTCGCCACTTCAGCGGGTACCGCCCTTGCCACCTGGGCGGTCAATGTGAGGGATGCGATGGATACGCGGTTGCGGAGCCCAGGATCCTCTTCATCAACATCGATGCTCTCGGGGATGTCCTCAGAAACACCAGCGTCGTCAATGCCATTCGGAGAGCCCATCCTTGCGCGGGATTGACCTGGCTCACCCAAGAGCGGGCCGTCCCGCTGCTTGAGGGCAACCCCCAGGTGGATCGGGTGCTGTCGCTTTCCCCCGGAGTCCAGGCGATCCTGGACTGTCTTGAGTTCGATCTGGTGCTCAACGCGGACAAGTCCTTGCAGGCCGGTGCTCTAGCGATGCGTTGCCGTACGACGGAGCGCCGGGGGTTTGGCGTCAATGAGCATGGCGCGATTGTCCCGCTCAATGCCGAGGCGGAATTTCTCTACCGCATGGGGCTCGACGACCACCTGAAGTTTTTCGAGAATACGCGCTCGGCGCAGGCGATTCTGTGCGAGGCGCTGGGATTCGCACACCAAAACGAGCCCTATGTATTCACAGTGGACGACCGCTCCTCGCTACCCAGGCGCATGGTGGGGTTCAACACCGGGTGTGGACCAAAGTGGCCCCAGAAGAAGCTGTCCATAGAGCGTGCGGCCGACATCATTCGATACATTTTTGCCGAGACCAACGAGCCAGTCCTGCTGTTGGGAGGGCCTGATGACACTGCTGACCATGCCGAATTGGCGCGGATGCTCGGAGAGCGTGTGGAAAGAACCCCGACGGACCATGGCCTCAGAGTGGGGGCTGTGCATCTGAACCGAGTGGACGTTGTGTTGACCGGTGACTCCCTCGGAATGCACATGGCCATCGGTCTCGAGAAAGAGGTGGTCGCTTGGTTTGGCCCGACGTCTCCGGCGGAGATCGACCTTTACGGGCGTGGCGAGAAGATGGTGACTGACTTCGGCTGCGCGCCTTGCTGGTCTCGCGGATGCTCGGAGTCAGTCTCCTGCAATCAGGTCGCCGACACTCGCGACATCGCCGCGGCGGTGCTTCGCCGCCTGGCCGTTCTGGGCTGTACTCAAGGGCGGTGACATCGGCCGCGCGCTAACTCACTCGCCGTCGTTGGGGTCGATGACGTCGACCTTCTCGCCTTCGTTGAGCCGAGGCTCTTCGTCCTTGGCCTCCGATTCTTCGGGCAGATCCTCAGGCGGATCTTCTTCTGTGTTGGTTTCAGGTTGGGGTGCTTCGGCCGCCTGTTTCTTCTTTTTGCCCTTCCTGTCTTTCTTTCGGCTCTTCTTGCTTCCTTCGGAGGTCGTCTCCGAGGCTGCCTCCGACGCGACCTCTTTCTTCTTTTTCTTCTTGGATACCCTGGGTGTGTCTCGGCCTTCGGTCTGATCTTCGGGCGAACGCAGCGCTGCAAGCATGGCCTCCGCGCGCTCCAGCTCATCCTCACTCCGAGCGGTCTGGGTCATCACTCGCTCGATACTGATGTTCTCGATCCGGTCGCCAGGGAGGAGTGCTCGGGCGACGTGCATTCCATGCACAACCCGCCCGAACACCGTGTATTGGTAGTCGAGGTGAGGCTGGCGCGACATGGTCACGAACCACTGGCTACCCGCAGTATCGGGGCCGGACTTGGCCATGCCAATCGTCCCAGCCTCATAGACCATCATGTTGTGCTCGTCCGGTATCGTGTGCCGGGCCCACCAAAGCCGTCGCCTCTGGGGTCTCCGC
>CAZKOI010000590.1:0-1934 GCA_964554315.1 uncultured Enterobacterales bacterium
TCGGCTGTCTGTGGGCTTGCCGCGCATGCTGACGAGACTCGCGCGCGCTGCGCGCACGCGATGGCGCTTGGGGTCGCATTCATGCCTTGATGCGCGTAAGACTGACGGCATGGAGCGCGCTCAAGCCATCCCGACCGTTGGCCCCCTCGCAGAGGGGTGGATTCTGTTCGTCGCGGGCGCCGTTGCGCTTCTCTCGCTCCTGCTTCTCCTTTGACGCCGCGGCGCCGCCCCGACCCACCCCAGGCGGCGACCGCGGAGGCACGATCCGAAGGGGACTGGCGACTGCTCAGCGCGTGAGAAATTTCAGGCCCCTGCGGTTCGCCGTGGAACTCGACTCGATCACAGGAGGTCCCGCATGAGCCGTCCCGTAGACCAGTCCATCGCTGAGACCGCGCCGTCCGACGTCGTCATCTTCGACACCACGCTGCGCGACGGCGAGCAGTCCCCTGGTATCTCGCTCGATGCCCACGAGAAGCTTCAGATCGCGGAGCAGCTCGCCAGACTTCGCGTTGACGTCATCGAGGCTGGGTTCCCGATTGCATCCTCAGGCGATCTCGGAGCAGTGCGAGCAGTTGCGGAGCAAATCGGTAACGCGCCTCGCAGCGCAATTGGTCCGGGTGGAAGCGAGGGAGAAACAGACGATCGCGAGCCGCCCGTCATTGCAGCACTCGCCCGAACGCTCGAGGGGGATATCGAGGCCGCATGGAAGGGCGTCGAGCCCGCGCGGCATCGGCGGATCCACACCTTTCTCTCGACATCCGATATTCATCGGAAGCACATGCTGCACGCTTCGGAGGGGGAAATCCTCGGGCAGATTGTCAGGTCGGTGCAACAGGCCCGGTCGTACACAGCCGACGTCGAGTTCTCCCCGCAGGACGCGACTCGAACGGACTTCGGATTTCTTATCGAGGTTGTCGCCGCGGCCGTCGATGCTGGAGCAACCACAATCAATATCCCAGACACGGTCGGTTATGCGCTTCCTCACGACTTCGGACGTTGGATCGTCGAAATCCAGCAACGAGTGCCGTCGCTCGCCGAGCGCGGGGTGACGCTCAGCGTGCACTGCCACAATGATCTCGGACTTGCTGTTGCGAACTCCGTTGAAGCGGTTCGTCACGGCGCTCGGCAGGTCGAGGTGGCGGTGAACGGGCTGGGTGAGCGGGCGGGAAACTGCTCGCTGGAGGAGGTCGTCATGGCGATCCGCACTCGGGCGGATCTTCTCGGACGCGATCATGGCCTCAACACGCGGGAGTTGACCCGGACGTCGAGGCTCGTCGCGAGCCTTACCGGCTATTCGGTTCAGAAGAACAAGGCTGTCGTCGGGGAGAACGCGTTCGCTCACGAATCCGGGATCCACCAGCACGGGGTGCTCGCAGATCGACTCACCTATGAGATCATGCGGAGCGAGGACGTCGGAGCGGCAGGTTCACAGATCGTGCTCGGAAAGCACTCGGGTCGCCACGCGTTCTTCAAAGCCATCGAGGACCTCGGCTACGAGTTGACGACCGATGAGAAGAACGCGGCGTTCCGGCAATTCAAGGACCTAGCCGACAGAAAGGGGCTCGTGAGCTCCGAGGACATCAGAGCGATGCTCGTCAGTTCCGGTCCGAGCGAATACATCGAGTTGCACCGGCTCGTCTCGATGAAGGTTTCTGCTTCGACGGATGAGCGCCCATCGGCCGAAGTCGTGCTTGAAGTCCATGACGACGCAGAGCGCTCGGGGACTGCTCGGCGCGTGGTCGTCCACTCGGAGGGTGACGGAATGGTCGACGCGGTCTGCCGCGCCATTCGATCCGGGCTGGGCCGTGAAGACGTCCGCCTTGGCTCCTACCAGGTGGGTGCTGTCACAGGGGGGCTCGATGCGCTCGCGGAGGTACTTGTCCAGATCATCGACGAGGACGGCGTTCCGCCTGAGAGGGTGGGCGAGTCTCTTG
>CAZKOI010000591.1:0-1929 GCA_964554315.1 uncultured Enterobacterales bacterium
CGCTCACCTTGGGCTTGCGCAAGTCTCTCGAGCTCGGAGGATGTGGTGCCGGGTGGGGCTGCCTTGAACGAGACGATTTGCACCGTGTCTGACCATCCTCGTACCGCATCGAGGATCTTCGGCGTCGGTCGAAGCTTCAGGACGAGCTCAGGCTGACCCGATTGAATCTTCCCCGGCTGCGGTGCGATCGCATAGTCTCCAACGGCCGCGGCATGGACCAGCACACCGTTGGGCTGATTCGTGACCCAGTCCTGCACCTTCTGCATCAGGTCGTCGGTTGAGGTGAACGCCTGTTTCCGAAAACCCTCACCGCAGCGCATTAACGCTTCGGGGCTGCCGAAAACCTGGACATCGCGCTCGGTCGTGAGCTTCTCGGCGAGCCACGCACCCGTCGCCCCGGTGGAGAACGCGGAGATAAACCGCATGGCATCGATGGGGTTACGTGTGGCCCCCGCGGTGATCAAGATGGGTCGGAACATTCGCATCGGTTGCGGTCTCGTAGCATGAGAGTATCTCCATGACATGAACACCGATCTTCCAACACCGGTTTTTGCCGCCTGCCTAGGTGCACTAGCGCTCACCGCGCTGGGAACACTTCCGGTTGTAGGACATCCGTTGGGATCGGACTGGGGGCACTACTTCACAGCAGCGGAGTACATCTGGGACCCTGTCCCTGGGATTGCCTACCCGGACTTCAGGAAGCCATGGTTTGGATGGCTGATCGGCGGCATCGGGCAGGGCGTGGGCTACTTTCACGCTGCACAGTGGGTCAGCAGGTTCGCCTTGGTTGTCATGGTCTGCTCCACGGGTTTGCTGGGTGCGGCACTGGCTTCTCGGTGGGTGGGCTTGTCCTGTGCCGTCACGATGCTGTTGATGCCGCTTGCGATGGACGGTTCTCTGTGGGTGAATCACTACCCGCTGCTCGGTGCCGCAGTTGGCCTGGCGTTCGCTGCGGGTGCCGCCGCGATGAGGGGCCCCTGGCTCGGGTGGGTGCTTCTGGCCGGGCTGGCATCTGGGGTCGCTTGGGCATTGGATTTTCGTGGAGTGGTGGCTGCTCCGGCTGCCGGTGGTCTCGTCTTCCTGGGTGGCATTGGGTTGAGCTTGAGGCGACTGATGGCTCGCCTGTTGCTCTTTGTTGCCGTGGCCGCGGGGCCCATGACCCATGATATTTGGCTGCAGGAGACCTTCTCTGTGCCCCAGTTGAGGCCCGAGGCCCAGCTTGAGGTCCAGCGAGCGGGCACGCTCGCGCAAGTTCAGCAAGGGCTGGTGGGGGGTGATCGGGTCCGAGAGGCCTGCTCGAGCGAGGCCACGACCGCCTTCACAGTGTCCGCTTCAATGGGTGAATGTGCGACGGCCCTGCGTGACAGCAGCTGGATGCGACTCAACGCGATGGGGCATGTGCCAGGGGGCATTCCGCTGCTTGCAGGCCTTGCGTGGTTGCTTCCGGTTGGCCCGAAGCGACGCTGGCTGGGGGCGATTGCTGGCGCTGGGATCCTAGGGGCACCCTTGGCTTCGCTCTACTTGGGCATGGGCTGGGTGACCTACTTTGATCGCTACGTCTTGCCGTTCGCGGTCATCATCGCCGCGCTGCTCCCTGTCGCTGCAGGCCGCCTCACCATGCTCATACCGGTACCGAAGATTGCGGCGCCACTGGGTGCAGTCCTAGGTGTCCTTGCGTCTGTGGTCGTCTGGCCTGGGTTGACAGCGAGGTCGCTTGAGGCTCCGGAGGCCGTGCGGTCTAGCGAGTACCATGCGGGTGTCTTTGCGGGATGGGCTCGCAGCCAGTTGGCTCAGGGTGATGCGGTGATCGACTGCGCGGGTCTCGCTGTGGACAGCCTACTGCTTCCGAACAGAATCGATTATGTGCGGTTCCCGCCGGGCGACGAAGCGTGTGTTGCCCTCATCCAGGCCCCGCCTCTGAAGGCTGGG
>CAZKOI010000592.1:0-1929 GCA_964554315.1 uncultured Enterobacterales bacterium
GCCTCGCTTGGGCTGACGTCACCCATGTACTCCTCGAGGAAGGCATTGAAGACCTTCGTGTCGTCGAGCATGTCTTCCTCACTCAAAAGCCGGCCTCCGGGGATGCCCAGGGTTTTCGATATGAGCAGCACCCGGTTCTGCACCCGGTTGTACAGGCTGAGGATCTTGTTGAGTTCGTCCGGAGGCAAGAAGTTCCGAACCTGGATGGTGCCGCGCGCCTTCTTTGTCTCGGGATTCTCGGCAACGATGGTCTTCTCGCGTTCCACATCAAGGCGCCTGTCGACACGACCGATGCGCTGCATCAAGCGAACCGGATTCCAGTGGATGTCGTAGTTGATGATGAGAGAAGCGTCCTGGAGATTCACACCTTCCGAAAGAACATCCGTGCTAATCAGGACTCGGAGCGGCTGCAGTCGAGCCCGGTCCTCTGCACTAACTCGGTTGTAGTGAGGTGAGAACCGACGAATCATTTTGACTCTGTCGGCCTTTCTCGAGCCATCAAGTCGGTCGACGTATTCCAAGCCGTCCTTCACGAGGCGCATATGGAGGTATCGCGCAGTGTCGGCGTATTCGGTGAACACCAGGACCTTCTGCTGAGAGAACGTCGGGTCGAACACAGCAGGGTCCTGCGACTTCGCAAGCTTTCCACCCATGAGCAGAGACTTCAGCTGCTGATACTTGTGGTCGTTAATTTGTCCCACCGTCCTCGCGCCCTCGAGAAAGCTCGTGAGCTGCACAAGGTCCTCGAAGGCGGCGTCGAACATCGCCTTCAAGTCGTACTCACTCGGGTCGAGGGCGTCGCCAGTGACGCCCACCTCGTCGAGGAGTTCCTCGTCGTTGTCGTCGGAGAACTCGAGGTCCTCAAACTCAACCCCTGGTCGGAACAACTCGTGAACCTCTTCAAGAAGGCCTCTATTCCTTGCGGCCCACTCCTCGACCCGGGCCGCCTGATCTGGCATGGAGGTCGAGTTGTCAAGTACCCATTGGGCAATCTTCATGGCGAGATCCGCACACGAACCGGCGAAGGCGGCGATGCTGGACTCAAATCGCTTCAGGAACGTCGTGCGAATGAGGCCGACGACTTGGCGCTGACGGTTCTCCAGCTTGGTGTCAACATCTTCTCGAGTCGAGTAAGCCAACGGGTAGTACATCGGGAGTACGAAGAGAGGGCTTACCTTCGCGAATGCCGACTCCATTTCAGTGAGCAGCGCGGAGTACGCGAGGTCATAGTTGTACGGAACTGCGCGCGGCAGGTTCGGAGTCGGGAACTTCACCTCTGTGCCGCCAATGGCCTTCGCGCTCTTCTGCGCGTACTGGCGGGAGTTCTGCACGATGAGGGCGCTGAGCAGTTTGTCTTGATGAAGTAGGGCTTCGAAGTCACTCATGTCAAGCGACTCTCCGTCGGTAGTGCTTGTCGCGACCGAATCCAAGAATGCGCGCTCCAAGTTCGACACGTAGCTCCTTACGCTCGCAACCCCAAGTGGAGCGAAGTAGGCATCGTCAAGCTGTGTGAAAAGTTCGAACTCGTGAACGAAGTCGAACAGCGTGTTGTTGATGGGAGTCGCGGTGAGCAGAAAGACCGTCTTGCCTGCGCAGATTTCTTGCAGCCGCCACCACCGAGAGCGGGGGTTCTCGTCGTCGTCCCCCTTGGAGCCGTGGTTGCGGAAGTTATGGGCCTCGTCGATGATCACGACGTCGGCTCTCTCGGCAAGCTCCCGTACTTGCTTCAAGGCGTCTTTAGAAGAAAGGTCCGTATGGGCCATCACCTCCACGTTGGCGTACCTGCCGGTCAACTCCGGCAGGAGCCGGTCCAGCTCCGGTTCCCAGACCGCATCTTGACCGGTCTTTGTCGCGAGGATGAGGACGTTCTTGCGCTCCTTCACGGCGTAATACTCGGTGAGCATGAGTCCCACGAACGTCTTCCCAAGT
>CAZKOI010000593.1:0-1917 GCA_964554315.1 uncultured Enterobacterales bacterium
AAAACCGACGGCCGGCCAGCGGCCATGTGCTCAGCCCTTGGGCAGCTTGAGCGTTGGTGCACCCTTGGTCCTGCGCCGGTAGAGCACTAGGGTGTGCCCAATTCGCTGAATGAGAACAGCGCCAGTCCCCTCCACAAGCTGCTGGGCGGCCTCCACCGCTTCAATCTTCTCGGCCGCGGTCAGGCGAAGCTTGATGAGCTCGTGCTGCTCGAGCGCGCCGTCGACATGCTTGACCACACCCTCCGTCACTCGGTCTTGGCCGATGATCACAATCGGCTTCATGTGGTGGGCCCGCGCACGAAGCCACCTCAGCTGTTTTCCTCGAAGAGTTGCCATCGTCGGCGGCCTTAACCGCATCGGCCGGTCAGAGTGGAAATTGGTTCAAGAATGACCCGAGCAGAACCGATGAAGGGCGATGGTCATGAACGCTGCCGGTCCCGGCTCCCAACACAGCGCTGTCACCAAGATCCTACCGCCGACCTGGAATTGGGAGCTCGACGTGCTCTTGATTGTGGGCGAGGGTGCGGGGGCGATCGCAGGCCTGTTTGCCTCTGCAGGCCTCAAGCGCGTGTGGGTCATGATGCCCGCGCCGCTCCGGCCGGAGCCTGTACCCAAAGGGGTTCAAGCCTTTCAGTCACGCGGTGAGCTACACAAGACGATCAGCATGCTGAAGGGAGAGTCGGCCGGAACGCTCGCCCTGCTCCGAACACCGACGTGCTCGCTGCCGATAGAAGAGACCAACGCCATACAATCCCTTGCGACGACTATCCTCACCCGCAAGCGAAGCTTTGAGCACATCTGTGAGAGCCACGCACCTCGGTGGGCGGTCAACAGCCTCCACAACCTTCTCGACGCCAGCGCTCGACCGTTGGTGTCCGATGTTGGGGACGCGTTCTCGGGGGTCCCCATGGTCATCGTGGGTGCAGGGCCCTCCCTGGAGAAGAACATCGACCTCCTCAAGGAAGCCAAGGACAAGGCCATCATTGTGTGCGTTGCCCGGGCCCTCCGCTCTCTTCAGGCTGCAGGTATCAGCCCCCACTTCGCCATAAGCCTCGACTGTATCGACATTCTGTCTCACTTCCGAGGCATTCCCCTGGACGACATTCCCGGACTGTTGCTCAGCCTCACCTCAGATCCCAACCTCTACCAGCTCGACCACTCCGGCACACTCTCCTTCTCCTCCAACACCGAAGCGGAGGGCTGGATGTTCAATCCTGAGGATGGGCTTGTGGAGACGCCTACGGGCGGCTCAGTATCGTGCTCCGCAATGAGCATTGGTTTGCTCTGGAGGTGTGACCCCATCATCCTTGTCGGGCAAGATCTGGCCTTCACCGGTGGTCAAGTGTACAGCGGTCGTGGCCCTGATGGCGAGACCACCGTGACCCTTGATCCGTCTGGCGCGCACTGGACTTTCAGCGGCTACAGTGCCGACCTCGCCCACTCTCTCGCCGATCGAATGGTAGACGGCCAGCTCAAGACAGGCGCCACGGAGGTACCCGGCCAATGCGGTAACCCTGTGCCCACCACACCCGAGATGGCATTCGTTCGAGACTGGTTCACCATGAACGCGCGAGATGAGCGGGGCCGCACCTCGATGTTCAACTGCACCGAGGGCGGCGCGTACATCGATGGCATGACCCACGCCTCCTTGAGGGAGACGCTTGCATCGCTCAAAGGCCACGGTCTCGACATTCAAGCCACCATCCAGGGGGTGCGTCGAGACACCGATTTGTCCGACCGCAACGCTCGTGCTCGCGCCAAACACGATGCAACCCGTCGCGCCATTGCAGAGGTGGTCCGTCTGGCGCAGGCCTGCGTAGTAAGGCTGGACAAGGCCCTCAGGCAAAGGGGAGATCTCTCAAAGCTCCAGCGATTAGAGAAGCAACTGACCCAACGCCTCAAGAGCAGCTATGTCTT
>CAZKOI010000594.1:0-1912 GCA_964554315.1 uncultured Enterobacterales bacterium
GGATGCGGATGCGGACGCGGATGCCGATGCCGATGCGGACGCGGATGCCGATGCCGATGCCGATGCCGACGCTGATGCCGACGTGAGTCCCGAGTGGGGTAAGGCGTGTACTGCTGACAGCGAGTGCGGTGCACCCACCAATGCGTGCATCATTCAGCCCGGTGCTGCCGAGGGGTACTGCAGCATTGAGTGCGAATCGACCAGTGTTTGTTTGGACGCAGGAGCGCCCGCCGACGAGTGGACCTGCAACGCGGTTTTCGACTGTTCGATTCCGGCAAACACATGGTGCGGGCCGAACTCCGAGATCGAGGAGAGCGGTGGCTTCCTGATCGAGTGTGAGTGACGCTTACGCCACGACCACGCCGATGCCGGGCCCTTGTGGCCCGGTTTTTTTGGGTTCATTCGGCTGTCGCAAGGTCGTCACAAACGCGCGAGCTACCGGTGAGTAGAAATTTGCGGCGAGGAGGAACCCATGAACGCTGCTCAAATCACCACCGCGGCCCTTTTCTTCACCCAGACCTGCGGAGGCGGGTCGTCTTCGGAGTCCGCAACCGAAGGGGGGTGGACATGTTCCGAGTATCAACTGATGCTCGATGTCGAGCTTGACTACGGGAGCACATGCACCATCGACGAGGAGTGCACTCA
Organism: uncultured Enterobacterales bacterium; assembly: GCA_964554315.1. Taxonomy (GTDB): domain Bacteria; phylum Myxococcota_A; class UBA796; order UBA796; family UBA796; genus UBA796. The sequence continues at coordinate 646 of CAZKOI010000594.1, forward strand.
GGTCCTCGATGACACAGGGTGCGGATGTGAGTCGTCCGATCGGGTCGTCCGAGGCGACTTCGATGCCTCCTGGTTCTACGAGCTGAAGGACGAAGCCGATGGCTACGAGTGCAGCATTGATTTTGAATCGGCCTGTGTATGCGACGCGGGTCTGGAGCCTGCTTGCATCAGCGGGCGGTGTGGCTGGCAGTAGAGTACTGGTTGCGGGTGCTTCACACGGGACGCCCGTGCCGTGTAGACTCAAGGAATGCGCCCATTGCTGCCAATGTTGCTGGTGATCTGCAGCTGTAGTCGTTCTGAGCCTGAACACAAAGAGCGCTCGATCACAGAGCCCGAAGCAACGAGTGGGCTTGAAGATTCGGGCGCCGAAGAGGAAACGAGCTCGGATACGGGTGTCACGAGTCGCGACACCGGTGGGGGCTCTGGAGCTTCAGACGAAGCGATCTGGCCCGGATCGGAACAGAGCGACAGGGAGGATCAGGCCTCGTCTATGGCCTCAGCCGCTGCGGCGTTTCTCGCCAGCCTCGATGACTACCAACGTCTGCAGGCGCAGTATGAGCTTGACCACGAGGAGCGCACGGATTGGTCCAACTTGCCTCATGCGGTGTATGCGCGTCGAGGTGTCTCGTTCAGCGAGCTCAACGAGTCACGAACCGCGCTGGCATGGGGCCTCATCGAGGCCTCTCTCAGTGCAGCAGGGGTGAGCCGGGCCCAAGCCATCATCGAGCTTGAGGGCTTGCTGTGGGACGCGGGTGACATCAATGCCAACCCCGGCAAGTACTTCTTTACGTTCTTCGGCACACCCTCACTCGACGACCCGTGGGGTTGGCAGTTGGACGGCCATCACCTCGCGCTGAACTTCACCGTGAGTGGCTCGGAGGTGACCATAGCGCCATCATTCTGGGGCGCAGCGCCAAAAACCTGGGTGGGTGAAGAGAGTCCAGGTCTCACGCCGCTGGCCGACGAGGAGGACCTTGCCTTCGCATGGATGGGCAGCCTCACGTCGGAGCAGCGGATGCGTGCTCAACTCGGTGAAGGCCTCGATCCGGATCTCATGGCAGGTGCGGGCACGTCACCGAGCGATTGGCCGCTTGTCGATGGACTCCCTGTATCGGAGATGGACGCGGCCCAGCGGCGGGCGGTGCTTGATTGGATTGCGCTGTTTGTTGGAAACCTGTCGGAACCGCAGGCCGCGCAGCGCATGCATGAGGTAGAAGCCAGCATCGATGACGTCTCGGTGGCATGGATGGGCGGAACGTCCGTGGGC
>CAZKOI010000595.1:0-1906 GCA_964554315.1 uncultured Enterobacterales bacterium
GTGCGGAGGTAGCACGACATCCGGACACCCTTGTCATCTACTCCGACGAAGACAAGATGGATGCTTCCGGTAAGCACTTCGAGTTGAACTGCAAACCAGACTTCTCTCCTGAACTCTTGCTTACTCAGATGTACCTGTGCCACTTCACCTGCTTTCGGACGCAAGCGGTTCTCGGCCTAGGAGGCTTCCGAAGCGAATTCGATGGCGCCCAGGACTTCGATCTCGCACTGCGACTGCTACCTCAACTCACCGATCACAACGTGCGGCACTTACCGCTACCCCTATATCACTGGCGAGCATGGGCGAACAGCACGGCACTGACCATCGATGCCAAGCCTTGGGCGCAGGAAGCTAGTGCGCGCGCTCAACAGGATCACCTGAATCGCGCCTCCGGTGGATCCGTGGTTGCAAGTGCGGTGCCCGGCTTGAACGAGGTTCACCCAGCAGTAGTCACCCCGGCATTGGTCAGCGTCATCATTCCGACGGTGGGCGCGAAGGGCACAAACGGACGGATGGTGGATGCGGCAGTGGCCTCATTGCACATGCGAGAGACGACGGTGCCGTTCGAAGTCATCGCCGTCACTACCGGAACAATCGAGCCCATCGATGGTGTTGACGTTCAAGTAGCACTCGAACCGCCCTTCAACTTCTCGCAAGCTATAAACGCGGGCCGAAGTCATGCGCGAGGTGAGTTCCTCTTTCTGTTGAACGACGACACCGTCATCGAGAGCGAACAACCGCTCCTGCGTCTGCTCGAGATGGCAAATGACGCACGCGTGGGTGTGGTTGGTGCGAGATTGACCTATCCCGACGGTCGACTCCAACACACTGGGATGATCATTCTCCCGTCTGGCCCCACCCATGCGCATATCGCTCGTCCGGGATCGTTCCCGGGATATTTCGGATCCACGTTGACCCCCCGTAATTTCTCAGCGGTGACCGCTGCAGCGATGCTCGTCCGCACCAGCACCTTTGATGAACTAGGCGGCTTCGACAGCGAGTTTGCACGTGACTTCAATGATGTTGACTTCTGTCTGCGAGCTCGCAACGCCGGCTATCGCATAGCGTGGACGCCGTACGCGCACTTGACCCACCATGAAGGAGCATCGATCGTGCGCAAGAAAGCCGATCCGCAAGAACGAGACTTATTCGATCGACGATGGGGATCGATGGGAATAGACCCGTTTTACTCCCCGGCGTTGCATCAGGAGTTGAGTCGCTTGTACGAGGCGCGATGAGTTGGCAAGCCATCCGCACTCCCGACGGACGAAAACTGGTTGCCATCGGTGAGGAAAGCCTGTTCACGATGGACCGGCTATCTCTGGCGTTCGCTCACTTCGACGAGGATCCGCGGATCTGCTCGGTCAGCCTCGTGCCAGCACCCAGTCCGTCGGCGCACGAGTCGTGGCAACGTGGGACTTCGGCGACTGGACCGGTGACACTCGTAGCTCTCGACGTCCAGGATCTGGTCGGACCGGTGTCACTTGACGATCAACAGAGCTTTATCGAGTGGTGCGCCCGAGCAAGTGATCGGGGTCTATGGCACGACTGGCTCCTTATCGATGAGCCCGATGTGCTGCGCAATTCAGACGGAACTCCGCTGAGCAATGCGGACCAGCAAGAAGCCGGGGATTCAACGAGCGCATCCGCCTACCGTGCGGTTGTGGGTCCCCAGTCAGTCTCCGGTGGCCTTCACCTGTGGGTGGACATCACGTGGTTAGGTCCGCATGAAACTGGCGCGCAAGTGCTATCAACAGCGGCTCTCGCAGCACTCGAACGGCAGCCGGGCATAGACGGCATCACGCTCACGGGAGCCGATGAACTACCTGACTACGCCGCCCACCTGATCGACCTACCGGGAATCGAACTTCGCAGCGACGACTCTCAGCTACCGCAGGCCGATATC
>CAZKOI010000596.1:0-1903 GCA_964554315.1 uncultured Enterobacterales bacterium
GCGGTGGCGGTGGCGGTGGCGGTGGTGGCGGCGGCGGTGGCGGCGTCGTGATTATGAAGTGACACCGCTCCGCGCCGCTCGATCTAGACCGCCAACCCGATGGCCTCGGTCTGTGACCACACCGTAGGGTTGAGGCCCGCCCACTCGTGGAGTGCCGCCCACAGTACCCGCTCTTCTTGGAGCCCGTGCCGCGTGCGCGCAAGCAGGTGCTCCGACCGCGGTTGGCGGTCAAACCAGAAGCGTCCGCTCTGATCCATGGCCTCATCGCATACTGCAAGCCATAGCACGGTGTCCGCACCCGCTTCGGGCGTCCGAAGTATGGGTCGGGTCAGCCGCCAAAATACGGGTAGCGACTGCTGTACCCCCGGCGTGGCCGCCCACCCGGGGTGCATGCTGTGGACAGCGATGCCGAGCGGCGCCAGTCGGTCTGCAAGGAGCCGACTCAGCGTCACCATTGCCCGCTTGGTCTGAGCGTAGACGGCCACTCCGTCGAACGGCTCTTGGGGCGTCTTCAGGTCGTGGACGGAGAGACGCTTCGCGTACATTCCGCCGGAAGAGACCCAGATCACCCGCGCGCGAGCCCCCTCCCGCAGGCGCGGGACCAGCGCGGCGGTGAGCCTGAGGTGGCCGAGAAGGTTGGTGGCGAGGGTATGCTCCACCCCTTCCGCCGTGTACCGCTGCTCCCCCAGCAGGACGCCCGCATTGTTGACCAAGACGTCGATAGGCCCCGATGGAAGTGCCGCGACCAGGTTGTCGACTGACCGCATGTCCGACAGATCGACGGAGTAAGCCGCGACATCGAGGTTGCCTGTGGCTCGCCGTATCTCATCGCAGGTGAACTTCGACCGCTCGATGTCTCGCGACGCCACCCACACCGTGGCACCTCTTGCCGCCAGGCCCTCCGCGACTGCGCGCCCCAGGCCACTGTTTCCTCCGGTGACGAGGCACCGCCGCCCGCTCAGGTCTCTCTTCAAGTCATCATCCCTGAACGACAGTCGGTGGCGGAGGAAGCCCGTCTGGTCAAAGGAGAACACAATGCTCGGGTCCAGCACCGCGTCCGCTACCCGAGCGAGCGGCTGGAGCACCTGCCCCCGCGACCAATGGGCCACGCTACGACACCACCAGCGACGCGACCAACACGCCGCGGAGCGTCCAGAGCGCCGTCCGAGCAGCGTTAGACCTCATGAGAACAGCGAACGGCTCGCGCTTGTAGCCGTCCTGAAGACGGTCATGCGCGGGGACGCTCAAGACTCCGGTGATGCCCCAGATCGCTGCTAGCAGGATCAGTGAGACCAAGCTCGCAAAGCCTGGCGCCGCGGTGAAGAGCGCTGCCGCAGCGATAGCCTCGATGATCATCAATGGACCCACCAAGAGCGATATCTGCTTCACATGCCGTCGCTGATACGCCGCGCTGTGCTCCGGACCTGTGTGAGCCATCAGCGGGTAATGGACCACGTGCACGGTCCAAATCACGCCCACCATCGCCCACGTCGCCAGTAGATTAGTCAAGAGTATCGGAGTCATTTCCCCTCCCCCATGTTCTTGATATTCCTAAGAAACTTCCCAAACCCAGAGTACGAAGTAAACCGCTCGCTGCCGAACACACCTTCGGGCCACGCGCCGGACCCCCCGAGAACAATCCGTGTCTCGCAGGCCATCGCAACCGGCCCAATCTTGCATAGGACTTCTCGGAGGGCCGCCGATGTACTGGAGTGAGCGGAGGCAGAGAGGGCAAGCATGTCCACCTCCGGCCGCTGAACGATCTCCGTCAACATCTCCACCGGCGAGTTGCGTCCCAACCACAGCGGCTGCCAGTCGTGCTCGGCGAGCACCAGCTCACAGAGACCCAGCGCGAGAGTGTGGTCATCCCCGGGAGCAGTCGCGAGTGCACACAGCGGGGCGC
>CAZKOI010000597.1:0-1891 GCA_964554315.1 uncultured Enterobacterales bacterium
GGGGTCCGGGTCCTTGCTGTTGCGGCTGGTTAGCGTCAGCTCACAGACTGAGGCGGCCGTCTCCGCGTCCTCGAAGAACAGCTCGTAGAAGTCGCCTATTCGATAAAACAGCAGCGCATCGGGCACCTCGCTCTTCAACTCCAGATACTGGCGCATCATGGGCGTTTCAGTGGCGGCGCTTGACATTAATCTACCGTCCTTCGAAGAGTGAATGCTTGAAATCCGTCTTCGTCGCCTTCGGGCGGAACCGAGGACCAGTGCTTGGTCACCGTCCATCCCTCCAGCGAACTTGCGACACCAGCCCCTTCCTCGGGTTCGGTGGAACACACTGCATATATCAGGACGCCGCCAGGTTTCACGTGGGATGCTGCATGCCTGAGGATGACACGCTGGACGACCGCCATTGCGGCGATGTCTCCGGGCTGCCGGCGCCACAGAATCTCCGGATGTCGGCGCACGACTCCGAGGGCGGTGCACGGTGCATCCACAAGAACGGCATCGAAAAGCTCAGCGCCCTGTAGAGGCCCCGTAGTCCAGTCGTGCGCAACCATGGGCGTGGTCCGACCAAGCCGCTGGAGGTTCTCACTCATTCGAACCAGGCGAGCCTCGCTCTGGTCGACGGCCGTCACGCGTAGTCCCCTACTTGTTAGGCGAAATGCCTTTCCGCCGGGAGCTGCACAAGCATCCAACACGGTCCCGCTGCCGTCCAGCTCTTCCACCACGAGATCGGCGACGCGTGCGGCGGCGGGATCCATCACCCAGAAAGCGCCCTCATCAAAGCCCGGCAGCTCCGACACCTGCCCCGCGCTAGAGGAGAGCGTCCAGAGGTCCGGCACCGCGACGCCATGGAGTATTGCGGGCTCCGCGTCAACGCCCTCAGGAAGGCGACCTGAAATTGAGACTTTCGCGGGTTGCCGTATTCGATTCAGCCACTCTTGGTGACTCGACCATCGCTCGAGCAGCCACGCAGGGAGAGTGTGCCGGGGATCCTCCGAGAGAGGGCTACTGCAGGCCTTTCGAAGGACCGCATTCACGACGCCGCTCGCGCGCCGCATACCTAGGACCTTGGTTGTCTCTACGGCCTGATGAACGGCAGCCCGTGCAGGTGTTCGGCTCTGAGTCGCCTCAAAGAGTCCGACACGCAGTGCACAACGAACCGCCGGATCCAGTCGGTCGATTCCTCGCGCCACCAGAGGCCTCAGCGCGTGGTCGATGCTGCCCTGCCAGCGCAGTGCCCCGAGCGCGAGGTGCCAGGCTAGAGCGCGGTCTGGACCAGACTTCGGTGCGTGAGATGCAAGCAAGTCCTCCGCATGTCCGCCATCCTCAACACCGATGAGCACACGGACCGCCGCCACCCGCCCCGGGTTTGCGCGGCTCATTTCTCAGCATCCAAGATCTCGAATTTGATGAAACGACTGAGGACTCTGGCGCTCTGGGCTCCCCGAAATCGGTGCCCATTAACGAACCAAGTAGGCCTTGACCGCACGCCGAGGTCGGCCGGTGGTGCAACATCCGTGTCGTACACTCGGAGGTCGATTTGGTCCCCAAACTCCTCATTAAGCGCCTGGAGGGTTGCCGCCACCCGGTCCTGCATAGGGCCGTCTGCGTCTCGATAAATCGTGACGCGCGGAGGTATCCCCTCCCCTTGCTCGGCGAACCAGAGGTCCGGATAGTTGATTGCGGCCTTAATGTGGCCCGTTGGCTGGTCGTCTTGGGCAAGGACAATCGCCCGACGAAGGAGCTTCTCTAAGACTGCACAGCTCGAAAGATGACCCCGCTCAACAACCCACCCAGGGCCGCATGCACCAACCGCTGGACGGTGCGCCCACCGGCGCCACGCCCACACTGTGCTCTGCAGAGGGGGCCCCGAGGCAGGGGTGGCTGAGAGGCG
>CAZKOI010000598.1:0-1875 GCA_964554315.1 uncultured Enterobacterales bacterium
TTGTCGTTGAAGAAGGGGTCGCCCTTGCTGAGGCAAGGCTCATACCGATCGAGGGACAGCAACTGATCTCCGAGGACGACGGGGATGGAGCTTCGGCTCTGCTTCTCAAAGTGGAAGAGTCGGGCGTCGGGCTCCATGACATTGCGATAGCCGGCCGCAAGAAGACGGAGGCAGAAGTCGACGTCGTTGCCGGTTACTTCGAAAGCCTCGCTGAAGCCTGCGATCTCTTCGTACTTCGATCGACTCACGGCGAGGCATGCTGCTGTCACTGCACTGACGTCGCGAGCTTGCTTCGTCAGGACGGGAGCAACCTCGTGGGCGTGCTCAGTGCGTGCAATGTGGCCAGCAAAGCCGGTCATACCGACGACGACGCCGACGTGCTGAAGGGACCCGTCTGCGAAGTAGAGTTGCGCGCCGGCGGCACCAACATCGGCCCGCATCGCCTGGCCGCCGAGCAGGGTGAGCCAATCTGGCTCAAGCACTCTCGTATCGTTGTTGAGCATCACCAGGACTTCGCCAGTAGCTGCTGCGACACCGGTGTTATTCGCTCGGGAGTAATTGAACGGCCCAGGGCATGGCACTACCCGGACACGGTCGTCCTCACAGAGGCGGTCGAGAAGATCAAGTGTCTCCGCCTCAGTCGACCCTGTATCGACCAGCAGGATCTCGAACGCTGGATGGCTCGTTAACCGCAGGATGCTCGAGACAGCAGTTTCGAGAAGGTCCGGTCGATCCTTGAACGGGATCACGATGGACGCCAGCACCTCTTCGTTGAGCCGATGCTCAACGCGGATCCTGTCGTGACGCACCCGCACAGCCCCACCGACACCATTGATAGAAGTCGCGTGCCGGGCGAACTCTGCGTTCGCTTGAACAACATCCCACGCGGAGCGTTCAGCAAGCGCATGATGTAAGCCAACGGCATGTACGTTGACGATCGGATAACCCGCAAGCGTCAGCCGAAGTAACAGATCTCGGTGCAATGCCGCGATCTCAACGTCCTCGAACTCGACGATTCGCGTGCGATCGAATACGACCGCTCGACCCGTTACGTCAACCTCGAGAAGCAGATCAACAGAAAAGCCGAGGTGGAACCACGGATCGCTCCGGTTGCCAGCTTCATCAAGACGATCATGGTCAAAGACCAGCGCCGCAGCACCCGCCGGCGCCACTCGCTGCATCGGGGCGGCGATAACGTCGCCCGGATGGACCAACGCCACATAAGCCGCATTGAGCGTCTGAAGATAAGAGCGGAGCGAGTGCCACGAATTATTCGGGACGGTGTGGTCATCGAGTATTACGGCCACAACGTCGATCGCGTTGTCGTCACCGGTTACTGACGCAACGACTGCTGGCTCGACCTTCCGTTGGTAGATGGCAAACCGGTCGAGTTTCGCTTCGGCTTCAACATGTCCAGCCGGAACTCCTTCTGCGACTGCAGCGATCGCTTCGGCTGCAGGCATACCACCGCGGCGGAACCGGCCCGGAGCGAAGCCCACAATCCGGGCACCCAACTTGAAGGCGGTCGAGTCGACGAGTGCCAACGCGTCGGCGGCCTGTGCGTCAACGTAGGCTTGAAGCTGGGACTCAGGCAGCGAAGCCAGCCCCCGATTTCTCGCTATCAGCCGACTGTCAGAGGCTTGGGACGACGAACGCTTCACGATCCGCATTGGGGTCGTCAAAATGCGGCCGAATCGCCACGACCGACTCTTGGTCAGCTGTTCGCTCAACCGAGCGACATCGTTGGCCACGCGGCGCAGTTCGCTGGTCGAATTGGCGCTACCCGACCCTTCAACCGATGCCAGACGCCTGAGGCCCCGATCCACCGGATCGGGGTACCCTTTCCGTCGGGTAAGGGTGCGCACAAACCGCATT
>CAZKOI010000599.1:0-1868 GCA_964554315.1 uncultured Enterobacterales bacterium
CGCAGACAGCTGGGACATCCACGCGCCCGCTGACGTGGGATGCAGAAACCCGAGACCAAGCGTCCACGCGGCCTCCCGATCGAGGGTGGTCTCAAGAAAAACCTCAGGCGGCATGACTCGCCGCGAGGCAAGATCAGCGCGAGCGCTGGCGATCTGAGCTGGTCCCGGAGGCTCCATGCTCGGCTGGAGGAGCCGAGCGGCAACACCGGCGACGAGTGACAGCAACAGCAAGAGCACAGCAAGGAGATTTACCGGCGACCTCACAGCCGATACAACAACGCAAAAGCACCTGCTTGCTCTGGCGGAACGGTGACGCTCAGGTTCGATCATCCCCGCCCGACAACGTCCGAATTGCCATCGCGTACAACTTCACGCACAGTCGACGGACGTCTGCTCTCGACTCGGCCTCGGGCGGCGCATCCAAGTTGTCACAAGTAAGTTCGACGACTTGCTCCTCCCCTGGCGCCAGCCCAAGGAACACTCGGGTGCCACCAGGGGGAAGCACAACGGCAACCTCATCAACCGCTGAACGAATTCGGATTAGTCGCGAACTCTGCCCTTCTGTTAGGAGCGGGCTCATCGACAATTCCAGCTCGAGTCTGTCAGGAGCCTGCTCGCTTACTGGAGGCAAGTAGAAAATCAGCTGGGCCGACGTGGAGTTTACCCACGCGCCATCTGCCTCCGGCGCCGAGAATCCGGGGCCGAGAATCCAGCGGTGCGGGGAGCCTTCATTAAGGAGCAGGAACTCATTGAGAGACGCTTTCCTCAATCCAGCGAGTTCCTCGCTCAACGCGACGGGCTCCTGAAGCGCAAGGGTGGCAGGATCAGGGCCGGTGGACCACATCAGAGCGAGTATCCCAAGGCTCACCAACACGAGCACCGCGACGACAAACCGGTAGCGACCAACGGGTCCCATGTTCACGCCCAGACGACCTGCGTCGAGCGAGTCGACACTCATGGAGAGAGTTGAATCGAGATCAGCTTCGCGCATAACGGGCGCTCATCGGGTCCCAATCCGAGCCTCATGGGCGTGTCTAACGACTCACACTGGATAAGGATTTCTTCACTTCCTCGGCCAACGAGGCCAACGGTCACCTCTTGCCCGCCGCCGGTCAGAACGGCATCAACATCCGCAGCAGACGTCGAAATCGATACACGTCGCGAAGGCTTCTGATCCGACAATAATGGGTACAGCAGTAGGGTCATTTCGGAGGCAGATCCCTCCGCGGGCTCCAACACGATCACTGCCTCTTTTTTGACAATCCAGGTTCCGTCAGGCTCCGGGCGGTCAAAACCGGACGCCATCACCCAGCGGTGCTCGGATCCTTCAACCATAGGGATCACCTCACCCACCGGGACCCGACGGACCGCAGCAAGTGCGCGTGATGCCTCTTCGCTCTCAAGGACGAGCGGCCGCTCAATCTGCAGCGAGTTCGTCCATGTCCAAGTGCCAACAAGAATGATGGCTAAAAGACCAGCAGCGGTCGCTCGACCCCACCACAAGCTCGCAGGAGCCTCTGGGGGCGTCTCCCTTAAGTTCAAGGCGCTCGGGCTTGATGCCTCCTCGTTGACACGTTGTTCGGCGTCCATAACGACATCCCTGCCCTTCTTACCCGTTTGGGGCCCCACTTTCGACTCAGACTGCCCTACCGTATCCCCGTGGGCCTCAACGCTGTCATTGGCTCAGGAGCGAGGAGGACGACCCGTGAGGATACAGCCCGAACTCTCCCGCAGCGTGTACCTCCTAATCGGTGCGGCCCATGGGGCCTACCCGTCGGGGAACTCGCTACTGATCAGCGGCTCCTCCGAGACAGTGATCATCGACCCGTCGGTCACCATCGCCGCAGCCGGCGGGGTCGGGTTGCCGG
>CAZKOI010000600.1:0-1849 GCA_964554315.1 uncultured Enterobacterales bacterium
AGATTGAGGATATCCGCGCGCTGTGGGGGCCGCCGCACGTGCCGCAAGGGTAGGCTGGCCGCTGCCATCGGCATCGGTATATTCGCAGGCATGGATCCATTCTGCAGCCGCATGCGCAGGTCCCTGCGCGCGCTCCTCTGCCTCACCGCGCTGTCCCTGTCGGCCTGTGTCGGCACGGACTACGTCTCCGATCCTCCCGTTGTCATGCCGCCGCGCCTGCAGATCGAGGCGGGGATGACGCACATCAACGACCAGCCGGTCAACGACAGCCCCTTCGCCCCCTTCGGCGCGGTGAAGAACTCGGGTGTCGGCCGCTTCAACGGGCGCTGGGCGATCGAGGCCTTCTCGACCATATTTACACCGGCGATGGACATCGGTGTCGAATGGCCAGACGCTCTGGCCATCGCCTTCAGACCCCGCATGGACCACGTTCTTGGCATCTGGGACGATGACTATGACATTCTACCGAACAAGACACGCCACGACACTTACCCGCGCGTTAGTGTCGTAGGCGGCGGCGTCGGCAACCTGACGGATTCTGCAATCAACGGACCCATGGCTCAGTTTGATCCGAGAGGCGTTCAAACGCGGTTACGCATTCAGGATGAGCCCTCAGCCAATGGCAGTGGAGGCTCCTCAAGAACGCCCGGCGTTACACGGTGGGATCGGGTCCAGGGTGGCTTCCAAGAGATCAACAAGGGCGAACGCGGCGGTTCGACGACCAAGATGCGCGATGCCCGCGTTCTGCATCACAACTCGAACAAGATCCACGTGATCCATGGGGTCGAGAGATGGAATACAAGCGGTGAAGAGCTAAGCGTCACCCAGCAAATCGGGATCATTTCCTACAAGGAAGGGAGATGGGCGCAGGATATGAACCTCGGCTATTTTACCACCCATTCCAGGATCAATGACATCCCAGCCATGGGATAAGGGTTAACAAACCTCTGCACCCAAGATGCGAGAAGGAAATAATTCTTCCATCAAGAAGCCGTTCTGAAGATTAGTCATTTTCAATACTGAGATAACGGAACCTTTGGCTTTGTCAAAAGACACTTGCTCGTATCGCTATCTATTTACCTCCTGAGTCAAGAGATCGGAGTATTCGATGAAAAGCCCTAAAGCTATTTCTCTCTTTTTTGCGACAGCAGGGCTGATTGCTCTCGGAGCCTCCGGACATGCACAGGCTCCAGGCGAGGCTCAACCACCTCGGGGTCCCCTTGCGCCAGACACCTCTGTGGCAAAGGGTTACAATGATGCAGCAAGGGCGCTTGCTGACGTGGACGACAATCCTGTTATCGACTGGGCGTACCGCATATGGTGCGTCAATGGCTACGGATCCATCGGGCCGAACGACAACCCGGACACCTTGCCTCCCGCTGAGGTCGAAAGCGGAGAGTTCACGGACTACATGTCGCCCCGTGGTTTCTCGTACACTAGGTTTGCGCGTCCAATGCCTGCGGCAGGAGCCAAGTTTCTAGATAACGCTTGGTACTTTGGAACCGATCACACTGGCGCCATAGTAGTTCAGACCGACGATGGGCTGATTCTATATGATGCACTGACGACGGTGGAAGATGCCGAAACTCAGCTGATTGCCCCGATGCTGGCAGCGGGCCTCGACCCCGCAGACATCAAGTACATCTTCATGGGACATGGTCACGGCGACCACATGGGCGGTGCGAACCTTATCCGCGAGAGATACGCTCCGGACGTCAAATTCGTAATGGGTCAACCGGACGCTGCTGGAGTAGCCGCTCGGCGAGCACAAGTATTGAACGGATCAGCCCCAACTCGCCCCGGTGAAGAGCCTCGTCAGCTTACTGAAGAAGAGCAGGCAAGCATGCTG
>CAZKOI010000601.1:0-1847 GCA_964554315.1 uncultured Enterobacterales bacterium
CCCCCTGTCCCAAGCAAGAGCCAAAGGCAATGCGTGTCACGACCGTGTCCCCTGGAGGAAGCGGCGCGACATCTCCAAGCGCACCACGAAGTTCGTTAAGTGTGGGAGGAGGGCCCTCCGGAAGCGGTGCCCGAGGTCCCGCCCAGACTAAAGTCGTCAACAGTAGATAAAGCATGGGCGAGAGTGTACAAGATGGAACGGAACGTGGCCACGAGTCCGATCAGGAAACACTCAGACGACCCGCACAAAGAAAAAGCGGGCCATCGAAATGCTCGATGGCCCGCCTTGGTTCGGCCTCAGCCTAGAACCTATCCGCCGGTCGTGCCACCGCCGCAGACGCAGCACATCGACATCGAGTCAAAGCCGTACTCGCCGAGGATGCTGTCGTAGACGCCACACAGCGAGGGTGACGGGTCGAAGAAGGAAGCACAGATACCGCTACCCTCTGGGTCAGTGTCCACACAGGTCTCCTCGACCTCCTCGAAGCAAACACCGGTCATCCCGGGCGTGCCCATGTCCACATCCGTGAGGGTTATGCCATCCTCCGCGTAGACGTGAGTACCCGCGATTTCGTCCGTTGCCTCGCACCAGTTAGCCACGTCGTCATTGCTTACGGCGTCCTCGTACATGGTGTCGAGCTGCCATGAGCGACCGGCTCCTACTCCGGCTCCGCCGTAGTCCGCCGCCGTGTCGATCATCGTCTCGCCGTTCCAGAGCGAGATCTCGTCGCCTGAGTTTCCGAAGGCAAGCGTTCCATAGAAGCCGGCGACGGCAAAGTCGTAGGCAAAGGAGGTACCGTCTGACACACCCAGCACCGCGTAGGCTCCCGGCTCGATGACCACAGACTCCGTGATCTCGCCATCCGAGCCACCGGTCTCCATGATGATGAGTCCGTTGAGGTCGACGGTGCCATCGGTCATGTTCTTGAGCTCCAGCCACTCACTCGTCGAGTCCGAGCCGAAGTCAGGGTTGAACATCACCTCGGTGATGGCGAGGTCACCGTCGAGGAGCTCGAAGACGCAGAGGTCTGCGGTTTCACACGTAGGCGGGGGCGGCTCGTAGACCGCGTGACCGACAAGGTCGGCCTCATAGCGCGGCTGGAGCTTCCAGTTCGAGAATGAATAGTGCACGAATCCGGTGATCGACTCGAGCGTATCGCCCTCACCAATCACGGTGTCCACATCACCCCAGACCATGTCGTCCGTTCGGAAGGGCACGGCATCATCGCCAATGGTGATCTCATACTCGCCATAGCCCACGTCTGCGCCCACGGTCACGCCGTCAAATTGAACCAAGACGCCCTCCCAGGGCTCCCAGTCCGTGGTCAACTCGGGGTCAACCACGTCCACCGTTGGGGTGGCCGTCGCTCCAGTCAGGACCACATCGGCGACCGATGTCGGCTGAATCTGAGTGAGGTCGAAGTACTCTGCCACCACGCCCGTGATGTCGACCACCGCGCCCTCGATGATGCCCACGTCAGTGGTGTCCTCGATGTAGACGCGCACGCCGGAGTACTCACCGCCGCCCATATCCTGGACCCAGAAGCCTTGACCGCTCGAGGAGATGTCGGAGTCTACAGTGACCACAAGGTTGCGGAGCGTCACCACGTCGCCCTCGTAGTACATGCCCTCACCTGACTGAACACTGTAGACAGTGTCTGCAAGCTCCCACACGCCTGTGTCGTCGGCGTCGGCGTCGGCGTCGGCGTCGGCGTCGGCATCCGCGTCGGCATCGGCATCCGCGTCGGCATCCGCGTCAGCGTCGGCATCGGCATCGGCATCGGCATCCGCGTCGGCATCAGCGTCGGCGTCGGCGTCGGCATCCGCGTCCGCGTCGGCATCCGCGTC
>CAZKOI010000602.1:0-1847 GCA_964554315.1 uncultured Enterobacterales bacterium
GTGAGGGTCATCATGACTGCACCTCTGAATCTGCTCCGGAACATCGGTATCAGCGCCCACATTGACTCGGGCAAGACCACGCTCACCGAGCGCATCCTGTTCTACACCAACCGAATCCACGCCATCCATGACGTGCGTGGCAAGGATGGCGTCGGCGCCAAGATGGACTCGATGGAGCTTGAGCGCGAGCGCGGCATCACCATTCAGTCCGCGGCCACCCACTGCGAGTGGAAGGGGCACCACATCAACATCATCGACACCCCCGGACACGTGGACTTCACCGTCGAGGTAGAGCGCGCCCTCCGAGTGCTTGATGGCGCGATTCTGGTCCTGTGCTCGGTGTCGGGTGTTCAGTCGCAGTCCATCACGGTGGACCGCCAAATGAAGCGCTACAACGTTCCACGGATCGCCTTCGTCAACAAGTGTGACCGTCAAGGAGCGAACCCCTTCCGCGTCTGCGACCAGCTCCGCGACAAGCTGGGCCACAACTCCATTATGGTTCAGGTGCCGATTGGTCTAGAGGACCAGCACGTGGGTGTCTGCGACCTGGTCACCATGAAGGCATGGTACTTCGAGGGAGAGAACGGCGAGACCATCCGCGAGGAAGAGATCCCCGCTGAGCTCCTTGAGGAGTGCGAGAGCCGCCGAGAGATCCTCCTTGATGCCGTCTCGATGTACGACGACGACCTGATGGAGGCGATGCTCGAGGACAGTGTCACGCAGGAAATGCTCGACAAGGCCATTCGTACGGCGACGATCGCGCGTGAGATCACCCCTGTCCTCTGTGGCTCGGCGTACAAGAACAAGGGTGTTCAAGTCCTGCTCGACTGCGTCAACAAGTGGCTTCCTGCTCCGCACGATGTGGTCAACGAAGCGATTGATATGAAGCAGTCAACCGAAGGCAACGACGTCATGGTCGAGGTCCCCTCGGACGCGAGCAAGCCCCTCGTCGCGCTGGCATTCAAGCTCGAGGATGGCCGCTACGGGCAGCTCACCTACATGCGCGTCTACCAAGGCGTCATGAAGAAGGGCGACTTCATGTTCAACCTTCGCGACGGGAAGAAGGTCAAGATTGGACGCCTCGTGCGGATGCACTCCGACGAGATGGAGGACATCGATGAGGCCTCGGCTGGCGACATTGTGGCCACGTTCGGTGTGGACTGCTACTCGGGCGATACCTTCACCGATGGCAACATCGAGGTGGCCATGAGCAGCATGTTCGTGCCCAACCCGGTGATCTCGCTCACCATCACGCCGAAGGACAACAAGGCACAGACCAACATGTCCAAGGCACTCCAGCGGTTCACCAAGGAGGATCCCACCTTCCGCGTGTCGTCCGATGCGGAGACGAAGGAGACCATCATCGCGGGAATGGGTGAGCTTCAGCTCGAGGTCTACGTTGAGCGTATGAAGCGGGAGTACGGTGCGGAGGTGGTCACCTCTCCGCCTCGCGTCTCTTACCGCGAGACCATCACCAAGGGTGCAGAGTTCGACTACACCCACAAGAAGCAGACCGGTGGTTCAGGTCAGTTTGGTCGGGTCGTTGGACATGTCGAGCCTTGCGAGGAGCAAGAGTACGAGTTCGTGGACCAGATCAAGGGTGGTGTCATCCCCCGTGAGTACATCCCGTCCTGTGACAAGGGCTTCCGCTCGATGCTTGAGAAGGGCCGCCTCATTGAGGCCCCCGTCACCAATGTCCGTGTCACCATCAACGACGGTAGCTACCACAACGTTGACTCCTCGGACATGGCGTTCCAGGCGGCTGCCCAAGGCGCATGGCGTCAGGTCTACGAGAAGGCCAAGCCCATCATCCTTGAGCCCGTCATGAAGGTCCAGATTGAGGGCCC
>CAZKOI010000603.1:0-1846 GCA_964554315.1 uncultured Enterobacterales bacterium
TTGAGATTCGCCACCTCGGCCCGCTGGTGTTGGGCATCGGATGGCTCATGGTGCTGGTGGTTGGTGTGGTGTGGTGGCGACTGACGCCGGCGAGGTCCGAGCCGTTGGTTCAGGACTGAACAACGCGCCCGTCGTGCCTCAGAGCGCCGACGCGATGGCCGCGAGATCGGGGTGCTCCTGTCCCATAAGGCGCATGGCCCACAGGGCTGCGATGCGGTCGGTGGCTGAGGGGCCCGTCTCTGCCGCCTGTCGAATGTAGGGCTTCGCCTCGACCCGTTCAGCGGCCGCCAGCTCAAGCGCCGCCATGCCGCAGAGGCCGGGCGTCTGCCATTCCTCGTCGGTCGGCAGGTCGCCCGCGTGGATTCGCCTAACCAGGTCGATCATGGGCTGAGAGGGAGTCGGAGGATTGACCACCGATCGCTTGTAGCGCTCGACCGTCACCCGCACGCTCGACGAGGTCCGCTGCCCAGGCTCTAGCGTGATGCCGTCGACAGGTTTGTCGAGTATGGGGAAGGGCATGGCGCGAGTTGAGCAGCTCTCACAGCGGGAGGTGTGCTCGGTGAACCACGGATCAAGTCCACTGAGGGCCTCCTCCGCCACCATGGCGAAGTGAGCAGGCTCCTCAGGTATCTCCATTCCCAAGAAGTAAGCGGTGGCGAGAGCAGCGGTAGGGATCGCCTCGGTGGGCAGCGAGCGAAGGTCCGTCTGTGCGATGGCATTGGACACCCAGGCCTCCTGTCCTGCTCCGACGGAAAAGACGGTCGCCGGATCGACAACGGCGAGCAACTGGACGCTGTCTTCTCGCACCGGAGAACGGAGGGCCCAATACACCGACGGCGCGGGCTGATCGGCGGGACGTCGAGACTGTGTTTGGTGCGCTGCTGCCCACTCGAGGGCGGTCGCCTGGCGGCTATGGCTGCGCTCTAAATCGGCCCAAATCCGGCCGGCGCTGGCGATGACCACCAAGAGTGCTGCCGCTGCCGGAGTGTGCCATGTCATCCCACCACTCTACTTGTGGCATGCTGGGTCGTCGATGGTTGAGTTTATGTGGCGTGCAGAGGATGAGAAGGCAGAGTGCTTTTGGTGGACCGCAGCGAGCATTGCTTTTCTTGCGCTGTTCATGGACCCCGTTGTGCGAAGTCCCGACGGCATGGAGATGCTCAGGATCACCGCGTCTTGGCTCGGTGAAGAGGTACAGGTCGGCGATCCGAGCTTCTGGCCGCCGCTCTGGTCGGCACTCAACATCCCGGGCGTACTCCTTGGGCGACCCGTGGTCTTCGCCAGCTGGCTCAACATGATGCTGTGGGGAGCCGTCGCGTGGCCTCTCTTCTCCGCGGTGAAGATGATCGGTGGCCGCTCAAGTGCTCGCCTTGCGGTTGCCCTCTATTTGGCGCTACCGGCTCTCGCCGACTACACCCCCATCCTCGACGCGCGTGCGCTGGGTACCTTCATCACGACGGGCTTCGCCGCTGCAGCTGTCGGGAGCTCGCGCACTGGACGCACCGGGTGGATGGTGGGGTGGGCGGCTGTCGCCCCTTTTGCTCGGCCTGAAGGGGTCCTGCTCGGGGGCATCGCCGTCCTCATCGTAGGATGGCTGAGGCGAGAGTACAGAAGCATCTTGACTGCAGCCGCGTTGGTCTTCATGCCCAAGGCGCTCTTCCAGGGCTCTGTCCGTGGGCTGTCGGGCCATGAGCAGCTCTTCGGTCCCTGGTACTCCACTTGGGTGACGTCGGACATCTTGTCGCTGTTTGGTCCAGCGTCGGTGCCCACCGAGTTTCGGCGCTTTGCAATCGCCGCGTTGGAGTCGGGTGTGGTGACGTTTCGGCCGACGGGTGATGACGTCCTC
>CAZKOI010000604.1:0-1836 GCA_964554315.1 uncultured Enterobacterales bacterium
CCTTGTCGATCATGTTCTTGTCGACGGTGGCCGCGTAGATCTTGTCGGCTTCCTCGTCCATCCAGGTGGTAACGAACGTGGCGAGGTTCAAGCGTGCATTGCCGTCGAGCATCGCCTCGTCCATGACGAGTTGGTAGGCGGCGCTTGCCGGCATTGGCCCCTTGGGGATGGTGTCGCGCGGGATATCAAGGGCAACGGCATCATCGAAGAACTGTGGGTTGGTCACGCGTGCTCCCTAGGTAAGCGGTCTAAAGCAGCCTAGAGGGTTGCTGGCGAGGCCGTCATCTACTTTCCAGGGTGTCGAGATGAGTGAATGCTGGATAGCTTGCCGCGAATGCTGGCGAGGAACTGTGTCCAAGCATGGCTGATCAGTCAGCTGATGACCCAGCACGTATGCGCGGGGCCATAATTTGATGCCGTGGGTGATGAGGCGAGCAGAGTTAATGTCCGAAGAGGCTACGTCGATACATCGGTGGGCCAGATTCATTACCGAATCAGTGAACCGGAAGAGCCGACCGGCAAGCCTCCCGTGTTACTCCTGCACATGAGTCCCGCAACGAGCTTGGTTTACGAGAACGTCATGAGAGTGATCGGGAACAGTCGAGTTTGTGTTGCGCCCGATACCCCGGGTTACGGGAATTCTGATTCCTTCACGTCTCCTCCGTCGATCTCTGACTACGCAGACGTCATGATGGACCTGTCCCAGGGTTTGGGCTGGACTCACTTTGACGTAATGGGCTATCACACGGGTGCGATGACGGCAGTCGATATGGCATCTCGAGCCGGTACTTCCGTCCGAAAAATCGTCCTCGTTTCCGCGCCGATCTTCACCGCGGAAGAACTCGTGAGATTCCGGGAGATCTACTCGACCGAACCAATTTGGACGCCAGATGGTCGGCGCTTACTTGAACTATGGCAATGGTTCCAGGGTTTCTTCGGTGTGGGGACAACGAACACCGTCGAGGCCGCCGGTCGGATCTTCTACGAAAGGCTGTCGGGCCGAGAGAATTTCTGGTGGGGTCACAACGCGGCCTTCAACTACGACTTTGTTGGCTCTGTCTCGATCGTCGAGAACCCAATTTTGGTTCTGAATCCGAATGATGATCTCGTGTCCATCACCCCGAGAGTCGAAGATTTGCTCCGAAACGGTGAGGTCATTGACCTACCCGACTACTCGCACGGCTTCTTGGACGCGCATCCGTACGAGGTTTCAGACCTCGTGTGTGCGTTCCTTGACAAAGCATGAATCGGGCCGGGGCCGTCACCTAGTGACGGCCCCGGCCCGATCTCTTTGCTCAGTTAGATATCGAAGCGATCCAGCATCATGACCTTGTTCCACGCTGAGACAAAGTCCTTGACGAACTTGTCTTGCGCGTCGGCCGCACCGTAAACCTCGGCAACAGCACGCAACTGCGAGTTGGAGCCGAAGACCAGGTCCATACGGCTCGCAGTCCACTTCACGGCGCCGGTCTTGCGATCCTTGCCCTCGAACAGGGTCTCGGTGTCGTCGGTCGGCTCCCACGTGGTTCCCATATCGAGAATGTTCACGAAGTAATCGTTGGTGAGCTGACCCTTGTTGGCGGTCAGAACACCCACGTCGGATCCGTCGGCGTTGGCGCCGATTGCTCGCATGCCGGCAACGAGAACAGTCATTTCCGGTGCCGACAGCGTCAGCAGGTTGGCCTTGTCGACCATCAGCTGCTCGGCCGGACGGATCTGACCCTTGGCGACGTAGTTGCGCATGCCGTCCGCCAAGGGCTCGAGCACTGCGAACGATTCCGCGTCCGTCATTTCCTGAGTCGCGTCGGTGCGACCCGGAGTGAACGGAACGGTCAC
>CAZKOI010000605.1:0-1811 GCA_964554315.1 uncultured Enterobacterales bacterium
GGTCGGCCACCTCGACATCGTTGGCTTTTGGCGCTCGGCGCACCTGAAGGAGCACCTGGAGTCGCTGCCTCCAAACGTCGTCGTCGCGGTGAGCAATCGACTCAAAGGAGAGAAGGCGAAGCTCCCCGCCGGGCTGGCCTCGCGCGTCGTGACCTTCGCGGAGGTCATCCCAGCCCCAAAGATCGTCGAAGCTCTTGAAGAGAGCGCCTGCTGAGCACGCTATACTCGCCTCATGTTGTTCACATCCTTCTTGTTTGTTCTCGGCTGCGACGTCAGCCCACCCCCGCCGAAAGCCAAGGCGCCGATGATTGCTCCGAAGGCAAGGAGCGAGGAAGTCCGACGGAGGAAGAAGCCGAGGTCGGCCTCGGCGGCGGGGTCCGATACCGGCGAGCCGCTCGAGGACCTGGTCAAGACGCTTCGCTATCTCCCCAAGCGACCCGCGGCCTTCGATGACCTGCGAGTGGAGGTCGTGTTCTCTCGAGATGTCGGCTACCGAGACATCGACGTCACCTGGTACGTGAACGGCCGCCGGCTCATTTCACAGCGCGACGAGGTGCTCCCCAGTCAAAATTTTGAGGAAGGAGACAAGGTCCAAGCCGAGGTCACCGTTCGTGTCGGCGACGCCGAGTCGGTGCATGAAGGGTCAGTGGTCACCATTGGCAACACGCCGCCTCGAATTCTGACCAACCCGAAGCGCATCACGCGGCTCGATGGCCTTCGGGTTCGGGCCGAGGACCCGGACGGTGGCGAGATAACCTACCACCTCAAGGGCGCTCCCCCGGGCCTCAGCATCGGCGAGCGAACCGGTGTAATGCGCTACGCTCCAAGCAAGACGGCAGAAGGCGGCGCCTTCGACATTGCCGTCATCGCCCGAGACCAAGGCGGCGCCGAGTCCGAGTGGCGCTTCAGCGTCAACGTGAGCGCCGGCTCAGAGAGCGCAAGCGCGGTGTCTGAGCGCGAGGAGCGCCGAGCTCGGGCACGGGAGGAGGCCGAGGCCAAGCGCAAGGCCCAGCCCAAGGACGCTGAAGATGAGGGCGAGGGCGACGGCGAGGACTAGCGCCCGATTCGTGCCCTGAGTGCCGCCACACTCTGGCCAATCTCCGATGTCCCGTCGAGAACCAGCGACGCTCGGGCTCTTGAGGGCTCGACAAAGCGGTCGTGATTGGGCTTCACGGTGGCTTCATACTGAGCCATGACGCTTTCCTTTGACCGACCACGCTCGGCAACATCGCGGGCCAACCGGCGGGCCAGTCGAATGTCTTCGGGCGCGTCGACAAACACGGTAAGGTCGGCCAGCGCCACAACTCGCTCGTCGGCCAAGGTGAGGATGCCCTCCACCACGATCACACCCGCTGGCTCAACCTCATCGACCGCACCTGTTCTTGAGTGGGATGCAAAATCGTACACAGGCAGATGAGCGACACGACCCGCCCGAAGCGCCGCGAGGTCGCTCACCAGCCGATCGGTGTCGAGCGCATCGGGGTGATCGAAGTCATGACCCTCCGGGTTGGAGGCGTCCCGATAGTACCGATCGTGCCCGATGTGAGTGGCACCCGTCTCCCCTACAAAGTGGGCAACGATGGTGCTCTTTCCGCTCGCGGTTCCGCCGGCCACGGCCACCACAAAGGGCCGGTCAGTCCGCATCGGATGACCCGGAGATACGTACAGCGGCGATGAGGCTCGCTCCAGGCTTCAGGTCGACGACAGCCGCATCGAGGTGACCATCGATGACCGCCGTCGACTCGAGCACAAGGTGCTCCCGAACGCGGATCTTGCCATTGATGCGGCCCGAGATGATTGCACGGGCGACA
>CAZKOI010000606.1:0-1810 GCA_964554315.1 uncultured Enterobacterales bacterium
GTCAGATCCGACGTGCCCGACGTGCGGTTCGGCGATGACCAAGCGGATGGCCCGAAAGGGCAAGAACGCCGGCAACGAGTTCTGGGGCTGCTCGAGTTTCCCGAAATGCAAGGGCACTCGTGACCTCGATGACACGGGGAGCGCTCCTGCGCCAGTCGCCGCGTCCCAGCCCACAGCCGCTTCAAACCGTCCAAGTCAGGCTCCGGCTGCAGCCGTTGACGCAGGGCCTGTCCGGTCGAGTCCGAAACGGGTTTTGTGGTCGGACGGCACCTTGCGGCGCGACGGGTGGCGCTGCCAGCACGTGTCACTTTCTGGTTCGCTTCGTTCGCTTCCGACGATCGGCGGGTCCTTCGCCGACACCATGTTCGTCGCACGGCAAGACCTCCCGTCATTCCAGCCAGCTGATGCGGACACTCGCCGAGTGGTGGATATGTGGACGAAGTTGCTCAGCCGTGGTTCGCAACCACCGATCCATCCAGCCTCAGAACGACAGCTTCTCCTTGATGAAGGTTTTGGTGAGGGAGACCTTCGTCCACCTCAACAGGCAGGGGACCTCGCTCCGCGCGTGATGCGCCCGTACCAGCTCGAGCTTTCGGTGCCTGCGGTTAACGACATGACGTTGGAGCAATTGGGCGGCTCTGACGCGGAACACAGCTTCGGGACGTGGCTAACCAAATCCCATCCAGAATTGCTGCCGTTCATCACCCCGCAGGCCTCATTCGACATGTTGTTGAACGCCCGAGGGGGCGAACAGACCGGCTGTCGGCGCGTCGACTTCCTTCTTGCTCTTCCCGACGGCACGTCGACCGTTATCGAAATCGACGGCGCACAACACGACGGCCAGCTTCTGACCGACGCCGACCGCGATACCGCCCTTGCAGCGGTCGGAATTCGAACGATCAGGATCCCAACCGCTGAGGTCGAGAAAGGGTCCGGGACCAACCTGCAGAAACTGAGTGCGCTCGTCGATCAGCTCGGGAAGTCCGGCCGGCAACACCCCATCGACACGCTGGCGTGGGCGCCGATTCTGCTTCACCGGTTTGCATTCGCGCTGGGTGAAGCACTCGCATCAGGCTTCATTGCTGGGCGGCAGTGGGTGGTGTCCGTGGACGACCCGACCTTCCGTCTCGCAAACCTCATCGGCCCCTACCTCGAAATGTTCTGGGCCTTGGACCGGCTCTGGGGCGACTCCACCCTCAGCCCAGAAAAGGTCGTCGTTATCAGCGGTGGAGAATCAACGTCATACGTGCTCGGCGCTGATGGAAGTTACGAACGATCCGAGGGCGGGTTCGCGCAGCCCGATGTTCACGTGCAATTCGAGGTGGCTACTCCCCCTGCGGCCGAGATTCAGTCCGCCAGCGACGCTCCGACGCTTGTAATCCGAACGGCATCAATCGGCGTCGGCGTGAGCCGCCTTCCGTCCGGAGGGTCGTCGAGAATTGCGGCGCGAACAGGAACCAGCGAAACGAAAGTCGCCCTGACAGCGCTTCTACGGGGCATCTTCGCGAAAGCTGAATTCCGACCCGGCCAATACGAGGCGACAGCCGAACTCATTGCTGGCCGAGACTGCTGTGTGCTGCTCCCAACCGGCGCTGGCAAAAGCCTGATCTACCAGCTTGCCGGCCTCTGCCTACCCGGACGCACCTTGATCATCGACCCGATCGTGTCCCTCATCGAGGACCAAGTCGGCGGGCTCAACAGCCACGGCATCGATCGAGCAGTCGGAATCACCTCACAAAGCACCCGAACAGGGCAAACCGACTCGCTGCTGCGCGACGTTGCTGACGCCGACGCGTACTTCATGTTCGTG
>CAZKOI010000607.1:0-1809 GCA_964554315.1 uncultured Enterobacterales bacterium
GAGTGGGAGCCCACGCTGTCCTCGGAGTAACGCTCGTCGATTCCAGGCTTGAACACCACGACGGACTGGCGGGCATACTGAGCACGCCTAAGGCGCCGTATCAACTCTTCGGTCTTGCCGCTGAACATGCATCCGGTCACGACTTCGATCCAGCCGATGTCTTTAGGTGTGAGGTGTGCTTGCATGGGTTCGGGCTAACGCGACGATTGAAAAGCTGCGACCCAACACGGTTCCGATGGTTTACAATGCACACGTATTTTTTAGACCGGCGCGCCGGAGGAGACGGAAAAATGCCAAAAACGATGTTTAGGTCGAGTGTACTCACGGGTGTCGTGCTCGCTGGAGGCACAGGGTGTTCGGCGATTGAAAAGCTCGTAGATGCTCTCGAGGGCGGTCCACAGGTGTCGTACTGTGAGTCACTCTGTGACTGGGCGGTCGAGTGTGCGGTCGAGGCGGAGAGCAGCATCAGTCGAGAGGAAATGGAGGCGCGATGCGAGGAGGCGACCAACGCAGCAGACGCAGACTGTGCACGGGCAGAAGCGGGGGACCTCAACCCGGACGAGATCCTCATCTTGAATGAGTGCACGGCCGATGTCGATGAGATGACGTGTGATGGCCTGTCAGGTATCGAGGGGCGCCCGCCTGAACTGAGCTGCATCGTTGCATACGGCGGTCTGAGCGATGCATCGAGTATTGACTGGACGGACCCGACCGCCATTGCGGACGTCAAGGCATACGCAACCTACAATGCGGCACGGAATGCCGTGCTGGTCACCGGCGGAGAACTCTGTGATGAGATCACGGAGGAGCTCTGCTCGAGCCTCGTGAGTTGCTCTCCCGACTACGACTCTGAGGCCTCTGACGATCTTCAAGAGCTGGCGATGGATAGCTGCATGGACGCCCTCAGTGGGTTCAACTCCGGCTGCAAGTCGAAAGGGTTGTATGACCAAGACCTACCGATTGACTACAACCCAGCAAGAGGGTGGGCCCAAGACTGTGTCGATGCCCTTGCTGTTTCAGACAGTCTCTGTGAGCCATCGTCTTGGACGGACATTGCATCGTGTGCTGGGGCGTTCATCAACCCGCTCGACGATGTCGATATGACGGCCGAGATCCTGAGCGCAGTGACGTCCTACATCGGCGACTAGCGCTGCCCCGGTAGACATGAAGTGCGGGTCACCTCTCTAGGGGTGACCCGCTCTCTTTTAGACGGACACTGATGCGGACCGGGGAGTGGGGCGATTTAGGTCTCTAGCGACTGTTTGATGGTGCCAAGAAAGGCTTCGTCGCGACCGTCGCTTGCGGTGTCCCGTTGATCACGCGAGCGGCGTCGATCGCAGGTGTCAGGAATGTATTGGGCGTGACACCCATGATGACGATGCCAGCCACGCATAGGCCGATCGCCCATGCAGTGGATCGCCCAACTACGATGGGGCTGGCCGCTTGGTCATCCTTTGCGATGTAGATGCTACGGCCGACGGTCATGTAGTAGAACAACGCGACGACGCTCAGCATGGCGCCGAGGACAACGAGCAACGACATACCGGCCTTCCAGGCCGCCATGAACAAAAAGATCTTCGCCCAGAAGCCCGCGACAAATGGAATCCCGCCCAAGCTGAGCAGAAACATCAGCATTGCAAAGGCGAGCGCTGGCGCCCGTCGATTGAGTCCAGCCCATTCCTCAAAGCTACCGTCGCCCACGGCCTCTGCGACGAGGAACGCACCCATGTTCATGAACACGTAGGCCAACAAGTAGAAGAGCAGAGCGGCGGTGCCATCAACGGTGGAGATGCCGAAAGCGAGAAGGAG
>CAZKOI010000608.1:0-1805 GCA_964554315.1 uncultured Enterobacterales bacterium
ACTCGGCGTCATCGCGATGGGCACGGAACTCCGCTTCAGCCGCGGCGAGGAAGGACCGCGTGGTGGGCGAGAGCAGGGGCCACAGCTCTCGGCCGAACAGATTGTCGCGCAGCTCGGTCGCCATCCTCTGCGCCCCACTTCGCTGCTCGGCAGCCCGCTGTGCCCAGAGCGCCCCCTCGTTGAGGGCCTCGGTGTCGGTGAACCAGCTTGCTGCATCGTCACGCCGGACAATGAGCGGCAGGTCCACCATGCCGCCGTACAGCGAGACCGGGCGATCGTGGTAGCCAACGTTTTGCAGCTTCTTGAGCTCGTTGATCACCTCGAGCGTGTCGCCCGTGACGATGCGGCGGATGTCGAAGAGCCGGAACCAGAAGTCGACGGGGTGCCCGATGTAGTAGTCCGGCATATGGGCGAGCTCGCCCTCGTCCACGCGGACGTCATCGTCCGTGATTTCTCCGATTTCCGCGACGTAGAGAGAGCGGTAGTCGGTGAGGTAGAGGTGTGTCTCCTGCTCGGCCTGAACCTGATCGTCGATCGTCAGGACATCGGCGTGGTGCGGAAGCCGGCCATCTCGATTCTTCGATCGGATCTTCGCCCACCAGACGTAGACGTCCTCGTCCGAGCGTCGCCCTTCGAGCCGTTCACGATCCCAGTGCAGCAGGATGGAGAGGTGGGCGTCGAGAGCATCGTCCGTGTAGGAGGGGTTCCAGACGGTGAGGAGGTGAGACGGCCCGTCCATGTGTCAGTCTGCTCGGCTCATCAGGAAGTGCTGTTTACAGAGGATGTTTCGGCCTAGTGGGTAGGGTCCGGTTCTACTGCAGGCCCGACCGCTTTGCATGAGCCAGTCGCAACTGGCCTCGAGATTCGCAGTTTGTCCGTCTTCTGGTTGGGCGGGTGCCTCGTTGGTCGTCGCCCCCGATGTGAGTGGGAACCGAAGTCCGGGGAGACGTTCGGCCGAGCGGGACTCATCTCGTGAAGCCTTGCCCGACGCTTGGATGTTCTGAGTCCGTGCGCGTCCTTTGACCGACTTGGAGTAGGCCCTGACCTCCTTGCCCTTGCTGAGCAGAAAGTCGATTCGTGGCTCGTCACTGACGTTGTGCCACTTCGCCAGGTGTGCTCGTGCTCCCTCTGGCGTTGTTAGGGCTGTGCACAGTGGACATCGAAACATCGAAGGGCCTCGTGTGAGACTGTGGCCGACTCAGGGTCCTGAACCTTCGTGCAGTGTTGTTGGGTGCTTGCTGGATTCTGGGGTGAGTGGGCACCGAATGAAACCGGGGCGATTCACTGAATCGCCCCGGCTTCACCGGAGACCGTTTGACTTGAGTCCGACCGTTTCAGGTTGAGCGATCATACGACTACGATACTGCCCCTCGAGTTCGGCATGGGCCCCGGAGTTCGATCAGCTCCGTCTTGTAGAGCCCGATGATCCTTCTCGGCCAGGGCGTTGTCGTAGGAGTCTCCACGGTCACAGTGCTGCATGACCATGCCCCACGGATTCTCCGGGTCCCCCCGCTCGGTGAAGGATGCGGAAGGACGCGAGCAACCGCCCCAGCGTAACGCCGGGAGCGGAGAGGTCGCCGTCGATGACGCTCGCGACGGTGAGCGAGATCAGATCCGACCCTCGGCGATGGACGATGATGTGCGCCCGGCAAAGAGCGGGACCGCCGGCGACGGGCAGCGCAGTGTAGCGCATCGTTGCCCGCGCCGCGGGGAGGCCCTGGGACACACACGGTGTCGGCGCCTCGAGGACCTGCGCATCGAAATGCACCCACTCCCTGGCTAACTCGACCGCAGTGGCGACCTGG
>CAZKOI010000609.1:0-1792 GCA_964554315.1 uncultured Enterobacterales bacterium
TCTGTGTAACGCCAGCCTCAATCAGCGCCCCCACCCATGCGGATTGCTTCCAGGCGGTCGACATTGCCGAGTTGATGGTGCCGGCATTGATAATCATCTTGACACCGGCCTCAGTGCATATAGCGCGGGCGAGTTTGTCGACGTTGACGAACTCAATCTCTTCAGGCTTGGCACCTGGAATACGTCGATACAGGTGCTCGAAGACTGGCGGAAGGCTGGATACGAACGTGGTGAAAAGAATCTTGCCCTCGCCCTCGTATCGTCGGGCGAGTTCGGCCGCCCGGTGCAATCCGACAACGGTCTTGCCGGTTCCTGCCGATCCACGAATGCGTGCAGGCCCCTCGTAGCGGCGGAGTACTGCGTCTCGCTGATCAGGGTGGAGGAAGACCATCCAATCTTCGATGGGGGCATCGAGAACTTTCACCGCTTCGTCTGCGTCGAGCAGACGAGTGAAACCTGCCAGCACCCCATGGCGTTCCCATATCTCGCGAAGCTGACGCTCGGCAGCATTTTCGGCGTCCATTGCCGGGTTACGCCATTGGTCGGGGGTCAAGGCGATGATCTCCAGCACAGTTGCCAGAACATCGTCAGGCAAATTGCAGAGGTCATCCTCGCTGTTGCACCCACGGACGAGCGCAACTTCGGCCTCAGTCATGCCGGTTTCAACAAGCTCTTGATCTTTCCAGTGATCGAGTGGACGATGGGTTGGCTCCACAGGTGGTGCGACGTTGGCGGGTGCAAACTCAGGTCCAGCGACCGTCGTCTCAATCATTCCGATGAAGCCGGTCTCAGGGTTCGCAACAAAGGCCCCTCGTTCGGCTCTGGCATAGACATCGTCGTGATGCCCAGCTTCGAGCATGACGTAGGTATTTCCGGCCTTGTGGATGAGAACACGAAGTTCGTCGCTGGCCCGGAAGGAGTGCAGTCCTCGTGAGCGAACCGCATGGATCGGGTGCAGATTGAGGCCAGGATGATTTGGGTCAGTGATAAATCGATGAACAGCATCCGCAACTCGCCGGGTTTCAACCGGTTGCAGGTCGGTGAGGCTTGGCCACCAATTGTTGCCGTATGCCACTTCAGGTCGGTTCATGGCTGTCTCCTCACTGTCGTACCGATTTCACGAGAAGTACTACTGCTCTGAATCCTTTACGCATCCCGCACTCGATTGGCGGTGCGGATCACTGCCTGGGATCGGGTTTCGATCACTCGAACTTCTTCGGCATCGATTTCGAAGAACGCCTTCTGCGCGAACGTTTCCGCAAGCTGGGCCACTTGATCGCGACTTGGCCCCGAGACAAGGAAGCTGTCCTCGGACCAGGTCTCATCAGGTGAGTTCCCGACTACGAACGAGGCATCGGCGCCGAGTTCATGCAACTTGGCTCGGAGCCGTTGGTTCGCGCGGTGATTCTCTTCGAGTCGTCGAGGAACACTGCCAGGGTTCCAGGCTGTGATCACAGACACAACCCCGCCAAATGGCCACTGGTCTAGGGCACCGCCGCCCACGAGGGTCTGTCCCGACTCATCGATGATCTCGGTTGCTGCATATTGATCCCAGAGCTCCGCAGTTCCTTGGACTGCGTTCCAGATGCGATGGGTGAAGTCGATGATTCGCTGAACTCGGTCGAGTGTTTTCTCAACTTCAACCGGCTGGGCGAAGAGCCCGCGGCCGTGAGCAAGGTCGTTGCGAATGTCTGGAAATGGTCCAACGATGTCGTCGAAAGCGTTCTTTGAAAGGCCGAGATCTGACACGAAGTGCTGTCGTGTGACTCCAAGCCACGCTTCGAGGAAAAGG
>CAZKOI010000610.1:0-1789 GCA_964554315.1 uncultured Enterobacterales bacterium
GAGATACAGCCTGCTGGGCCCGTTCGTGGGCAGGTAAATGGAGAGGCCTGTGGCATCCGAGACCCATTCACCCCAGGTGTAGTTCGCGACAATCGCTTCCGATAGCTCGGCCTGAAGTCCATCGGCAGCGGTGTAGATCGCGTCATCATCCGTGGACGCGAGCATCTGGAGCATGAAGTCTCCGAGGTCTCGGTCGTTGGGGTCCCCGTCGAAATTCTGGCTCCTTCGAGCCGGTCTCCGTGCCTCACCTCTTGGGTTGTCTGAATCCGTTATGGCCTGGGCAAAGAGGTCAATCGCGCCATCCATCGCGATCAGGGCTCCTAGGTCCGTGACCGAGAGCGTGGAGTCCTCCGTCTCGTGAAAGCGCTGTGCGAAAACGACGCCGAGCTCGTCGGCATCCATCTCGGGCTCAGCGACGAGATCGGCGAGCGCCGTATCGAAGGCCCAGCCGTTGATGCTCTCCGTTGCTTGAGAAGCAACGTAGTAGTTCGCGAATGGCGCAGAGATGCGAGCGATCTCCCAGCTCGCCATCAGGCACGCATCCATGCCAAGGAGATCAATCTTTTGGCCCGTGATGTTGACTGCTTCGGCCAAGATGGCTTCGTACTCGCCTCCAGCGACGGTCAGGTCGGATCCGGAATGATCGTCCGATGCAATGCCCTTCCGTGCACCGCTTGGAGCCATCGTCCAGCTCCAGCCGTGGTTCCAGATGATGAAGGCATACCGCTGTGCAGGGTAGTTTTCGACGCCCCAACGGATGAAGTCAATGAAGGTCTCGGGTGCCCCCGAGTCGACCTCGCCCAGGTCGACCGCGATGGGGCTGGTGATGCGGTCGGGGCTGGAGTCTTGCTCGACTCGGTATCGTCGAGCGCCCGTCCAGTCCCCGTCTGCAGAGGTGTAGCCATGCGCACGGTCCAGCTCGACCAAGATGTTGACCTGGTCCGAAGACCCTACCGCTTCCATCTCGTTGAGGTCGATGAGCCCGGCTTCCTCTAGGTTGTTGTCGGCTGCCAGGTACACCATCACGGTCCAATCTGGAAGGTCGCTGTCGGGGGAGTCGTCATCGGCGGGTGGCACCAATCCGGTGTCCTCGGTCCCGGGAGGCGATGAGTCGTCTTCGGTCTCCTCCGGGGGGGCGTCTTCGAATTCGCCACCCCCCGCTGTCCCGTCATCACCGCTGCCGGTCGGTGACGAGGCCGAGGGCTGGCCTTCCGGCGAGAAGACCTTACCGCTCACCGGGGTACAGCCGACGCAAAGAAATGCAATGAATGCGCGAGTCATAGGGTTAGTCTAGTCGGCAGCCCCAGCCACGGGGTCAGCCAAATGAAAAGAAATCAGCACACCCGGAGTTGTCTGTGGTTTCTCCCGACAAGATCGTTGTCTATTCCACCCAAAATTGCGGCTACTGCAAAGCAGCTACCCATTTTTTGAGGAACGTAAAACAGGTTGAGGTTCACGTGGTGGACCTGAGCGGCGACTGGGCGGCTCGCCAAGCCCTCATCGAGCAGACGGGCCACCGGACGGTTCCTCAGATCTTCGTCGGCGAGACTTTTGTAGGCGGATTTGACGAACTGCGCGCGCTCGACCGAGCAGGTGATTTGGATGTCTTGTTGAGTCAAGTCACAGCATGACAGCCGATCAGGACAGCGATTAGCGAATTTAATCGAAAAAAATCGAGCAAAAGTCTTGACGTTACAAGTCTAGTGGGTTCCACTGTGAGTGCGGATTACCCAAAAACCCCGCACCGCACACCCGCTGGGTGTGCACACATAGACCCCCCCACCCCAGC
>CAZKOI010000611.1:0-1771 GCA_964554315.1 uncultured Enterobacterales bacterium
AACGCCCACATCGTTCACGGCACAGCCTAACGGCTCGGAATTCTGCTGCCGCAGCTTCTAGTGCGCCAGCGAGCGCAGCGAGTCGCCCTTCAGCCCATACGCGGACAGCAGCAATTCCTTGTTAGCTCGCGCCGGGTGGAACATATGTCACTACTGACATATACTACCTCATGAGTCCCAACGACAAACCGCTCATTTGGCTGGCGGGCGAGGTGAAATCCCCTCCCTTTTCGGCTGAGGCTCGGCTTGAGGCAGGCTTCCTGCTCCGACGCCTTCAGGGTGGCGAGTCACTAGGTCTCCCGCATTCGCGGCCGATGCCATCCCTCGCCAGAGGCTGTCATGAGCTCCGGATCATCGACCGCAATGCAACGTGGCGGATCATGTATTACGTCGACTCGGACGCGATCGTGATCCTTGAGGTCTTCTCGAAGAAGACGAAGACAACACCCAAGAAGGTGATCGACACCTGCCAGGATCGTCTCCGGAGCTACCGGGACGCCAGGCGCTAGCGCATAGGCATGACTATGGACAAGAAGACGAAGAAGAAGCTGGCCGAGGCCGGTTGGGAGAGTGGTGATGCCCAGGACTTCCTCGGCCTCACCGATGCCGAAGCGGAGTTCATTGAAATGAAGCTCGCCCTGGCCCGAGATCTTCGAGCTCGCAGGGTGGAGCGGCACCTGAATCAGACTCAGGTCGCTCGGATCGTTGGATCAAGCCAGTCGCGTGTCGCGAAAATGGAAGCGGCCGACCCCACCGTGTCCGTGGATCTGCTCATCCGGACTCTGCTCAAGCTCGGCGCACATCGGAAGGATGTAGCCAGGGCCGTTTCGGCCTAGTGCCTGGAGGCGCGAGCTAACGGCTCGGAATTCTGCTGCCGCACCCGCCTGCTGACATATCAGAGGCGCTACCAACCCTACCGCACAGTATCCGCGGACAGCAGCAATTCCTTGTTAGAGAGCGCCGCCCGCCGTCTCGGGGGAGACCTCACCACTCGAGCGCAGCTCAACATCGAACCCCGGTTCAGGGCACTACCTATCTGCTCAGTATCCCCTCCGCCTCAGCCGACAAGTTAGGTGACCCCCCGCCTGACGGGGGTTCACTGTGGCGCCAGATGAGCTCTGTAGGTGATCCGTCGGCGGCCCACTCAATCGTGAACGAATTCATGACACTCGTCGCGGCGTCGAACGAACCGCAGGCCACGCTGGTCCCGACCGCGCCGGAGCCCACTCTGCAGCCACTGGCTTCCCACACTCCACCAGGTACGGCTCGCCCGTCGCACGCCCCAAACTGCAGCGTCGCTGAGACGTTCGTGGCGTCAGTGCTCCTCAACTCGAGGGTCGTCGGCGACGACGAGTCGGTGCAAATGACGGCGCCGGTATCGGGATTGTATAGAGTCGCGGTCGAGGTTCCGATCCATGCCCCGTTGAATAGGTCTGGGTCGTCGATATCGAGGGGATCGCTCTCACACCCACTCAGGGCCATCGCGAAGAAACCGAGAATCAATAGGACACGACGCCGCATCTAAGTGCTCCAAGGCAGGTTCGTTCAAGTCAATGTCTTCGGCCCCTGTCGCGTAGCTCTCGACAGGCGCTCTCTAACGGCTCGGAATTCTGCTGCCGCACCTTCTAATCCGCCAGCGAGCGTAGCGAGCTGCCCGTCAGCTTATACGCGGACAGCAGCAATTCCTTGTTAAGTAGTGCACCCGCCAGTGCACGAGACCCGATCTAGTTCTGCTGACTCAGTTCCTCGAAGACGATCGGAATCAGATCCG
>CAZKOI010000612.1:0-1769 GCA_964554315.1 uncultured Enterobacterales bacterium
GTTGTCATCCATGCTATTGCAGACTTCTGTCCCATCGGGACTCACCGACGGTCGCGTGTCGTCACAGTCTTCGTCGTTGTCGACAAAGCCGCTCGGCACTGAGCAAGCACGAGCCGTTACCGATGCACGTCCCCATCCGTCACCGTCCGCGTCTCGAAACCACTCTCGGGCATCCGCAGAGGACGCCTCATCGATCTCCCCGTTACAGTCGTTGTCTACCCCATCGCACATCTCGATACCGAAGGGGCTCATCAACGCGTCGAAGTCATTGCAGTCCAACGCGTTGGTGACGAAACCCTCTGGGAGGACGCACGACGCCGCTGTGTACTCCGGATTACCAAAGCCATCGTTGTCGCTGTCGGCGTACCAAGTCGTCGGGTCGGCGGCATCTTCACCATCGACTTCCCCGTCACAATTGTCATCGATGTCATTGCAGAGCTCGGTACCTTCGGGGTTCACCAGCGGGTTGGTGTCATCACAGTCACCGTCCCTCGAGATGTAGCCATCAGGCCGACTGCATGCCTCGAGGGGTGAGTCATTGTCCCCGTACCCATCGAGATCGATGTCAGGGAAGTACGTGCGCGTCAGTCCCTCATCCACCGAGCCGTCGCAGTTGTTGTCGATTTCGTCGCACTCTTCAATCGCCCCCGGATTGATCAGCGGATTGGTGTCATCACAGTCAACGGACGCATCGTACCCGTCGGAGTCCGCGTCGTCCTCGGAACCACCGTCCGCGTTGGCCCCTGTATCATCCGGACCTCCTGAGTCGAGGACGGGCGGAATGGGCGGCACCGAAGCCGTTCCGCCATCCTTTGAGCCACAGGCTACAGCCAAAATCAAAAGACTCGTTATTCGCAGTGAGCTGTACATCGGACCCCCGTCGGGCTTAGACCGACGGTAGCGTACCATTCACCCGAACACGGCGCGAGGCATATTCGCTTCATCTCACAGGTGGGGCAGAGATGATGCGCTCGTCCGATGAAAAGCGTCACGGGTGGAGGGACTCGAACCCCCGGCCATTGGATTTGGAATCCAATGCTCTACCAACTGAGCTACACCCGTAAGCGTTGGGCTTTTATTGGAAAAAATGAGGATTGGCAAGCTACCGAAGCAACGCAAATATTGCGAGCGGCCATAGGTAGTAGGCAAACCGACTGAAATCTCCTGCGCGAACCAGCCTTATGAGGACACGCAGGGCAAGGTAACCGCTTCCCGCGCTCGTAATGATGCCCACAACTAGCGGCTGCATGGCCGCCTCGGACAGCTGGAGATCGCCTGCCTTGAGCACCACTGCACCCAAAATCGCCGGAATGGACAAGAGAAAGCTGAACCTCGCTGCTGCTTCTCGACCCATTCCGAGGAATAGACCCGCCGCAATCGTTGAGCCTGACCTCGATATTCCAGGCGTTATCGCGAGGCCCTGTGCCAGCCCGACCGCGACGGCCCTTTGCCACCCGAGGCCATGAGCCTGAATCTCTCCAGTCTTTGCCTTCTTCGTCAACCAGAGGACCGTACCCGTCAGAGCAAAGGCGACCCCAACCGCACTTGGCGAATGGAACAGGCGCGCGAAGACGTCCTCCAAGCTCAGCCCAATGACCGCCGTTGGAATCGTCGCAGCAACCAACATCAGCATGAGCCGGACCCCCTGGCGCTGGAGCAGAGGCCCCTCTCCACGAGAAAGGTCCGTGAGGATGCCGAGCAGGTCCATACGGTAGACCCACACAACAGGTACGAGCGTCCCAATGTGTAGGGCGAGGTCAAAGGCGATG
>CAZKOI010000613.1:0-1769 GCA_964554315.1 uncultured Enterobacterales bacterium
TTGTGGCGTGGCACGACGAGACAGACCGCCTGCGGGATGACCGCGCCAGCTAAGACCCACCCTCCCCTGCGTCGAGCACGGTTATCCACCCAGGCGCTCGCCGAAGCCTTCGCTTCTCAGGCACGCGAGGGTGTTGTCCCTGACCTCCGCTCCGATGCTTTTGGGCTAGGGCTAGCGAGAGTGAGCGAAATCGCTCGTGCAGCTGGCATCACCCGAGCACTTCACTCTCCCCGTGAGAAATCCGACTCGGTGCTCGAGCACGCTACCGACGACGACTCTGTCTCTGCCTCGTGGCTAGAGAGCCCCCATCCCGTTATTACCCTCGAAGCTGATGTTGTCTCGCTCAAGAGAGTCCCGGCCGGAACCGCCGTCTCTTATGGATATGAGTACCGGACCGAGAAGGAGACAACACTGGCGCTGGTCAGTCTGGGCTTTGCCGATGGTGTGCCGAGAACCGCGTCGGGAATCGGGCGCGTATCCCTGGGCGGATCGCTTCACACCATTGCCGGTCGGATCGCAATGGACCAGATGGTGCTCGACATCGGCGACGCTTCAGTCGAACTCGGTGACATCGCGACAGTGTGGGGTGCGGAGCCAAGTCTCAGCCAGTGGTCCCAGTGGTCGGGACGCCCAGTGCCTCTTCTTGTGTCTCACCTCGCCCCTCGGGTGGTGAAGATATGGAGCTAGAGGCGACTCACTGGGCTGACATATCCCTGTCGGCGTTTCGAGAGAACGTCCGCAGAGCGAAAACCACACTTGCTGGAGATGCCCGGCTGATGATCGCCGTCAAATCTGACGCCTACGGTCACGGTGGGCCTCGCCTTGCTGTGGCCGCCCTTGAGGCGGGAGCAGATGCGCTCGCGGTCCTCGATATCGACCACGGTGTTGCCATCCGTGAAGTCGCGCCGGATGTTCCCCTACTCTGCTGGCTGCATTCACCCTCCAGTGACTTCGCGCGGGCAGCCGCAGCATCGCTTGACGTGGGGATCTCAGGCGCCTGGCAACTCGAGCTTCTGCACGACCAAGCACCCAAGAGCGCCACACGAGTACATCTCAAAATAGACACCGGTCTGCACCGCAATGGGGCTCTACCCGAACAGTGGCACGATCTCGTTCACGTCGCTCACGAATTGGAGACTGAGGGACACATCCGAGTGGTCGGCATCTGGTCGCACCTTGCCGACACCTCCCTGGAGGACGACCTGGCCTCGCTGGCGAAATTGCAGGACGCGGTCGCTATTGCCAAAGATTCGGGTCTCCATCCGGAGGTCGTTCACCTCGCAGCATCTGCCGCTGCGGCAGACCTGCCTGAGACCCGCCTGGACATGGTTCGCGTGGGAATCATTGCCTACGGGGTATCACCCTTTGATGATCGCTCCGCGAAAGACTTGGGCTTCCAGCCCGTGATGAGTGTCCACGCCCGAGCAATCGCCCGCGACGACCACAGCGCAACGCTAGGTATGGGATTCGGGGATGGGTTGATCCCCCCACGCTCGGGAGAGGGCTGGCTGGTCCACCAGGGAGTCCGCTACAGCATCCGTGCGGTGGAAGCAGACCACACGGTCATAGTGGGCGGTGAAGGGAAGCCACTGCCTGAAGTCGGCGACGAGGTAACCCTGTGGGGACAGCCCGACCAGGGGTCTCCGCTCGCTGAAGACTGGGCTGCGTGGGCTGGGACGATCGGCGATGAGATTGTTGCATCACTCGGAGCACATGTCCCCCGCCGATTTATCGACGAGACCGGAGACGCTCGATAATCAGGCTCCGCG
>CAZKOI010000614.1:0-1764 GCA_964554315.1 uncultured Enterobacterales bacterium
TTCTTGGTCGCTCTTGTACATACAGACCTGCTATCGGCTAAGGACCCGAGGGAGATGAGGGGGCGATCCTAGATCGTGTCGATCTTTGTGGGTTTTTACGTCAGGGTTCCGTAAACCCATCCAGCGGATATTGCTCGGAGAGTACCACGTGAAGGGCACACCTACCACCGGAGTTAAGCGGGGCCATCCGATGTGGGCCATCGTCGGCCTGTTTCTGCTGACTCCCATTGCCGCAGGGATGTACGGAACGGTCCACCTATATCCCCGCATGGTGCTGGCTGCGGCCGCGGGGGGCGTCGGAGCCGCACTGACGCTCAGGAGCCGATACGTTCGGACGCCCGGAATCGGATGGGCATTCTCGGTGGCTCTGCTCGTTGCCGGGCTCGGCATGGTGCCGGTCCCGGCGTCGCTGAGGGTGACGCTTCAGGGTGATGTGGGCCAAGCGGTGGTTTCGATGCTTGCGCTTACGGGGGCCGGCTGGCGGCCTCTGGCTCTGGATCCCTCAGGCGCGGTGCTTGGGGCCACCGAGGTGACAGCGCTGGGGCTCCTAGGGCTCGGTGTGGCTGGGTTTGCGACCCGCGCGTCTCGCGCCCACGCGCTCGCATGGAGCATGGTCGCGACGGGCCTTGCGGTGGCTATTCTAGTCGTCGCCCATACGTATCTCGAGGCGACCAGCATATACGGCTCCGGTGTCGGCCTTGGGGCTCGAGAGGGTTTCTTTGCGCCCTTCGTAAACCCGAATCACGGGGGCCTGTTTCTCGCCGCCCTCGCACCCCTGGCCCTCTCCCGGAGCTTTGTTGGTTCGGCTCTGGCCAGGATGGGGGGTATTGGCGCCTTGGTGACACTGAGCGCCGGCACATGGGCTTCGGGCAGTCGTGCTGCTGTCCTCGCCCTCGCGCTGGGACTGTCCGTTACCGTCGCCGCAATAGGCGGCCGCCGCCAACGCATCGGCGTGCTGGTGCTCGGCCTGCTCAGTGGCGCTGTGGTGGGGCTGCTCGGACCTTCGCATGCGCTCGAACTGCTGACATCCCTGGTGGCTCCAGAAGTCAACCAGATGGTCGCGGAGGGCTACACCGACCTCACCACCGGTCGCCTGCAGATGTACGGAGACACCTGGCGCTTGGCGACGTCTGCACCGCTCCTGGGCGTGGGAACGGGAGGGTTCGATATCGCGTACCCGGTGGTTCGTTCAGGGCCCGGTTTTTACGCGGCGACACATGCGCACAATGATTTCCTTCAAGGGCTCGCAGAGCACGGCTTCATCGCGGTTGGGGCAGGCTTACTGGGGCTGGTGCTGATCCTGCGGCGTGCTTGGTCAGCCCTTGATGTCTGGGCGGAGCGCCCCGATCGCCGCTGGCTCATCGCCAGCTTTCTCGGATTGGAGGCGTCGCTTTGCCTGGGCGCTGCGTTTGACTTTCCCATGCGTCTAGGGAGCCACAGTCTGCTGGGCGTCGTTGGGCTGGGTGTGCTCCTCGGGCTCGCAAGACCCCGGCGAGGTGGTCGAACGCTAAACACGATGGCGCGGCGGATGGTCGGTTTAGGGGGCGTGGCGGTGGTCGTCGGCCTCCTGATTAGCCAGTTTGGGCATCGAACCAAGTGGGCCTCGCCTTCAACTGCGAGGGCGTCAGCGGAGGCCTGGCTCGAGTCGGACGACGCAGGAGCGAAGCCTGCGGCTGAGCAGCATCTCAAGCGCGCGGTCACCCAAGGGCTTCAGCGATCCGACATCCAGCGTCTCGCCGCAGTCCAGTCGAGTCGAGGACGAAC
>CAZKOI010000615.1:0-1762 GCA_964554315.1 uncultured Enterobacterales bacterium
CCCGCGCAGGGTCGAGAAGAAGGCGCGAAGCAATTCGGCGGACTCTTCGCCCCGAACTCCTCCAATAACCTCAGCCACGCGGTAGGGAAGCGCCCTGTCGCGGACCAGATCGTGGGGTCCGCCACCTGCGGCTCCCGCTTTCTCATCAGTAGCCCCGTACACGAGTCGGCTGATGCCGGCTTGAGCAATCGCTCCCGCGCACATCACGCAGGGCTCAAGGGTGACGAGAATCGTGAACCCATCTAGCCGACTGCTACCTGTGTGAGCCGCGGCATCTCGAAGCGCATTTATTTCAGCGTGCCCAGAGGGATCCTGGTCGCGCTCCCTCGTGTTGAAGCCACGACCCACAACCTCCCCGGCGGTGTCCATGACAATGGCCCCAACGGGAACATCACCCGAGCCAAGGGCGCTACGCGCCAGATCAAGGGCTTCCGACATCGCAGCGTCAAAAGGTGAGGGCATAGCTCCAGAGTAAGCCTCTCGACTCGTACATAGCCTGCGCTAATCTGTCGCCATGCGCCAGCTCGTATCGGACCACCCTCTCGTCGCCCAGAAAATCACGCGTCTGCGCGACGCGGACACCGATTCTGCCGAGTTTCGCTCGCTGACAAAAGAACTCGTGACGCTCCTCGCTTATGAGGCGACCCGAGAGATTGCGGTCGAAAAGGTCTCAGTCACCACTCCCATCACGACGACGGAGGGAATCGGCTTCACCACTCCGACTCCCCTGATCGTGCCCATTCTTCGGGCGGGATTGGGAATGCTCGATGGCATGCTGGCCCTGCTTCCCAGCGCCGAGGTGGGTTTCTTGGGCATGGTGCGTAACGAGGAGACACTCCAGGCAACGACGTATGCCGAGCGCCTTCCCGCGGACCTCAGTGGACGGCACTGTTTCGTTCTCGATCCGATGTTGGCCACCGGAGGATCTCTCGCTCAGGCAATGAAGTTCCTATTCGACCGGGGAGCCGCTGAAGTGACCGCCATCTGCTTGCTGGCAGCACCCGAGGGCATGGCCCACCTGGAATCGCAAGTGTCGGGGCGAAAGGTGTCAGTGGTCATTGGGGCCCTGGATGAGAAGTTGAACGACGTCGGATACATTGTTCCGGGTCTTGGTGACGCGGGAGACCGGCTCTATGGACAAGCCGGCTGAGCCGTCGCGTCAAGCGCGCGGCTTCGCGCTGTATGTAGGTCTTGACGAGCAGACAGCAGCCGAAATTGGTGTACCCCTCAAGGACCTCGTCGCCCATTTGAAATCAGAGGTGGCAAAACACGCGCCCGCAGCGGGTACTCACGCCACCATCGCACTTGCGCCCGAGGGAACGATTGGTGATGACCTCGAAATTGTGCGCATCGCCCTGCACGACCCCGGCAAGCTTCAGGCAATGCGTCGCAGCGTGAAAGACGATCCGCTCGGCGTGACAATTGATATTTCTCGCAAGCGGGTGATCATCGGTGCTGAACCGTCATCACTCACCTATCGAGAGTTTGAACTGTTGCAGTTCTTGGTCTTGCGCGAAGGCCAAACGGTCCCCCGCGAGGCCATCATCGATCACCTGTGGGACCCCGAAGACGAGCAGGCGCCGAATTTGAGGACAATCGACGTCCACATTCGCCGGATGCGCCAAAAACTAGAGCCGTATTCGGAAATTGTCCGGACTGTCCGCGGCGCAGGCTATCGCTTTGACCGTCACGCTGATGTGACCATCCTCTTCGGCCAGGCCCCCTCGCCCGACATGGTGGTGTAGTCGCGAAGCGACTTCGA
>CAZKOI010000616.1:0-1762 GCA_964554315.1 uncultured Enterobacterales bacterium
GAGGTTTGGGCCGCCGCTGGCACTTGGCATGACGTGTTCGGGATCGAGCCCAACGAGGTGGTGGGGTCAGCGAGGGAGTGGTCACCGACCTGAAGCGCAGCTGAGACTGTCGATTGTTACGAGGGTGGGCGAACCTAAGTCTGTGAGGCTCTGAAGCCATCAGCGAATTGAGAAATTGTTACCGAAACCGGTCCCTCCAACGCAGCCAGAATCGTACGGAGTCCTCCCTGGTTGACCCTGGCTCTTCACTTGGAGCTGTGGAATTAGGCCGAGCAGCTTCAACATCTAGGGGCTGAGCTGGGGCCAAGCAATCGGGGCAACCACTCTCCGAGCAGAAGACAACAATCCTGCGATCTTCAATTGGAGATTCATGCCAGACCGCAGGCTTCAGACGATCGGTGGCGGCTGCGACTAGTGCGATCACGGCACCGTCGCTAAAGACAAACCTCTGGTCATATCCGCGTACGCCCACGCCTATCAGAGGTAAGTCCGAAGTCAAAGTTCCAAACCCGTCCCCACATTTATGATTATCGGATTGCCACCTCGAATCTTTGAAGGTCGGGTACTCGAAAACGAGATGTTGAGAAGCAAGTGCAGCTGCTTCGGATACGAACCCATGGATATCCGACACATGGTGCAGAACGTTGAGGGCGAGCACCCAATCAAAACCATTAGGCGAAAGCGAGGAAAGACGCCTCGATGTTGAGGATTCATCTAGACGCTCGTTGAAAAACACGGCACTGCTCTTTCTAAGCTCACCGATGGAACGGGCTGCCTCGAAACGCTTAGGGTGAGGCTCGAGGCCGACAAGTTGTCCAGCCCCGCGCAGTTCGGCCCGCAAAAGGAAGTCGCCGAGAGCACAGCCCACATCCAGCATGGAAACCCCACGCAAGTCAGACGAATTGAAAATTACGTCGAAGGTTTTTGAACGTCCTGAGGCCACATGATTGAAATCACGGGAATCTGTACTCGCGCTGCCCGGTAATTCGACAATTTGGTAGTGGGCTCCGGGCAAGGCGGTGACGCGAGCCACCTCGTTGGGTGACGGCTGAACTCCAACGGGCTGTCCGCGAAGTATCCTGTGGACATACAAACGATCAACGTCGGCGAACCTTGGCTCATCGTCAACTGCACCTTTGGAGCAAACAAAGGTCATCTCGACGCCGAGTTCGTCCAGCAAGCGAAACAACTCCTCATACATCCGAAACAAATCGACGCCATCGAGAACAGTTGTCCATTGCTGAGGGCGATATTCGGATGCCTCGTCGGGTCTCAGGAGAGGCTCTAAGCGGTTGCGACGCATGATCCGTTCGCGAAGATCGTCCGGACTCGCAACAAGCACGACCGCCCGTTTGATGACCCCGCTACGCAAAATTGCGGTCAGATTTGGCTCAGCCCTTAGTTGGTCTGCGATCGACAGATCAAAGTTCGCCGCCTCCCACGGATGGAATAGGTTGTAGTGGATAAAGTCGATTCCTTCAGGCACTCCCCGCTCTCGAACCTCAAAGCCTAGAAGCGTTGAAGTGGTGGAATCTAAGGAACTCTGGGCGATGTAGGTCGACTTGCCCGAGCAGGTCGGACCCACGACTAAAGTGGTCACCGCTTCATCATAAGTGCGCAGAGGCCTCGCCCAAGAGCCACTGGTCTGTAAATCTCGGTGCGCACGGAACGTGCAATCGAGAAAATGTAGGTCGGCGTCCCATTCGCCACGGCAGGGCTCGATGCCCTCATAATCGACGGCGAGATCAATGGTGCCGCCCGC
>CAZKOI010000617.1:0-1758 GCA_964554315.1 uncultured Enterobacterales bacterium
GCCTGGCTGATCACAACCATCCTCTTCGAAGTAATCCAGATGTGGATGGCGTCCGCGACAGGCCGGGAGGGACGTCTCGCCGGACTGTCCGAAGGCCTGGGCCATCGGCCTCGATGCACCACAACCGGGCTCGTTACATTTTACCATGATGTTCTCGGTCTGGAGCGATGCTCCGCTCTCGAAGAAGCTCAAGCTCCCCGGACATTGGCTAGCGCCCCGATGGACGAACCAGTGCCAAG
The DNA here is from genome assembly GCA_964554315.1 of uncultured Enterobacterales bacterium. GTDB lineage: Bacteria > Myxococcota_A > UBA796 > UBA796 > UBA796 > UBA796. Next base: position 240 of record CAZKOI010000617.1, read on the forward strand.
GGAAATCATCTAGATGCCCATTACGACACGCCATCAAGAAACGCGCTGGAACGACGTCGGGTGCGCGGCGACCCGTCGGCACCCTGTCACACCCCTCATGGGCAAAGTGCATGGAGGCCGGACTTCGCGGGTTCCCCTTGAGTTTGAATATGTCGTGATCCCAAGGAGAAAGGAGGCCGCATTTTACACAGCGCATCCATCTCGGGAACGGCTTGACGGGCACACCGATGAGCCCAGTGTCGTTGGGATCTACGGGAGGAAGACGAAGCTCCGCCACCTGCGGCCCGAGAACAGCCTTGACGCTGGCGAGCAGCCTATTCTCGATGATCAATTCGCATGTTTCCGGGGTCCACCTGTCGGTTCCCAACGTGACCACCGATTTGTTGGGCAAATCGATCAGGGCCCCAGGGCCATACGTCCAAAGGAGCTGGCTCGGTCGAACCTCACCTATCGCAGTATCAGGCATCCGCTTCTCCCTCGGTTTTTTGTCGAACCTTCCATTGAGGCTCCCGGTTCGATTTTCTGCCATCTAGGAGGAGTGAGACGCCGGGCTCGACCTCGCGCATCGACGTCGGCGCCGTCCATTTCGTCCATGCACCCTTCCCGGGCTGCTTCATGAGAGCAACCGATTGCGCTCCGGCACGCCACTCGCTGTAAACCAGTTGACGACCAGTTACTTGCGCCTCGTCCGCCCAGTCGTCCCCGCGTTCCTTTATAGCCTCCTCTGCGAGATCCCGCCTGTTCGGATCCTGTGTCACCGTCCATGTCCGGTCCGCGACCAACTTCGTCGCATCCTCGACACTCGGATGGGTCGGGCTCTTCATCGACCCTGCTCCTTCGTTCGGCGCCAAGTCCACGGACTTTGCACGCATCAAGGCTACCGACATTCCGGTCAAACCTCTGTCCAAGGCACGTGGGGAGAAGGGTGTCGCCGATTGCGCCTCGACGTGTTGATAGAAGGTCGCATGGTAGTGCTCGAAGGTTTCATAGTGGGAGAGGTCTCTCGGACGCGCCCAAGTCAATACGGTCGCAACCAACCCCGGATGTGCCCGGCCGACGCGGCTGGTTGCTTGGATGTATTCCGCCGCACCCTTCGGTTGGCCATTGACGACCATGAGACCTAGACGGTTCACGTCGACGCCGACGGAGAGCATATTCGTTGCGAGCACGACATCGATGGGCCGCTTGTTCTCTCCCCACCTGGTCCGGAACTTGCCTTTTTCTTCATCGAATTGCTGCTCGAACTGTAATTCCATTTCATCGAGGTATTCAGGGATACTCTGACTGGGCACACGTGAGGTCAGCTCGACGACCTGGTCCCTTAAGTTTCTTTGCGCCAAGCCTGGTCTCTCGATCAGGCTCATCTTGACCCGGAAGCAACGGGTTCTGACGTCGTCCTCCGCGAGACGACGCATGCCACCCAATTCTCTGAGCGAATTGAAGTAACCAACCAGGCTCATATATGGGTCCGCTACCTCACCGAAAGTTTCGAACAGCGCTTGAGACGCCGTCAGGAAAG
>CAZKOI010000618.1:0-1749 GCA_964554315.1 uncultured Enterobacterales bacterium
ACGCGGCAGATCGCTCAACACCGCTTCAACCTCATCCGGTGGCAACACGGCCACCACCTCGGGCAAGGCACGCAGCACGTCGCGGGCCAGCGGTGAAGGAATGGGCGTTGCGGCATGTCTCTGCGTACCCATGGCGACGAGCGAGGGAGGCTTGTGACTGGCACCACCTTGGGCACCGCATTGCCTCATCCACCACAACAGCATCGACCGGGTTCCCAAGGCTGGCTGCTGAGGCGCGGGCATCAACCGACAGGCCGAGAAGTCAGTCTCAACGAGAGGGTGATAAGAGGTCTGACACCCTGTCGACGACGCTCTCGTCGAGATCCACAGTCGAACAGGTCGCGAGGGCTTCATCGGTCACGAGGGTGCAGGTGCCGACCCAGTCAACAAGCACGCCCGATATCTCGCACGTGCTGCTTCCCTCGCAGTCTTCATCGGAGAGGCAGAACGACCGGCAAACCGAGGCACCGGACCCATCGACCCCCATGCAGGTCGCACCGGCGACGCAGTAGCCGATGTCTTCGCCGCAGGCCTCGCCGACGGGAACATCGTTTGGTGGTGGGAAACAGGTGAAGGTGGTTCCTTCCGCCGTCAGATCACACGCTTCTCCGGCCTCTACATCGCACGGCTCTTGCGTAATGGGGTCACAGTCCAGAGACGCGGGGTCGTAGGGCAGGCCGCTATCGCATGTCCCCAACCAGTCGACGCCGGAGGCACCGAGAACACAGGCCTTTGGACTAGGGCAGTCGTCGGTAGAGAAGCACCACTCACGACACTTGTTGCTTCCGTCCGCCTCCAGGTTGCAGGTGGCGCCAGCTTCGCACCACCCGAGATCAGGTCCGCACTCTTCGCCCACCAGACGGTCGTTTGGCGGCGGGTGGCAGACGAAATCCTCGGATATCACCGTGCCGTCTTCACCTACGGCGGCGCTATAATCGCAGGCTTCGCCGGCTTCGACATCGCAGGGCTCCTGAGTGACGGGATGACACGACCAGGCGGCGGGGTCGTCCGACAACGTATCGGGGGCGTCCTCTTCGGGAACAAACTCACCGAAGGTCGAGTCCCATGAAATGAACTCTGTGTACGTGTCCTCTGGGAATCCAAATGTGTCTGCCGAGCGGACGATCATGCACTCTATGGCGACGCCGTCCTCGCGAACAGTCACGGTGCGCTCTGCACACGCTGAGGCGGATAAAAACTCCTCCCAGCCGTCGTCACCGAAGAGAAAGAGCTGCTGGCTCTCAAGGTTAAACCCCATGGCCGCGTCAATGTCCGGCACCGTGGGCCCTTCACAGGTCAAGAACGTGTGCTGCATGGTCATTAAGCTCGAGATGGTGCAGTCCGGGCAATCGGTGGGCACCGCGGTATCGATGATACGGAGCTCAAAGTCCGACTGGCAGTCATCGATGAAGGTCTCTTCCGGAAAGTCCGAGAAGGTGTACCACAGGCTTGCGGAGAGGATTTCGAGCTCAGGGTTCGAGTCGGGGTCTACGCCGGTATCGGTACCGGTATCGTTGTCGGTGTCAGCGTCGTCACTGTCCGTGTCTTCGTCGTCCTCGGTGCACACGTCGGAGCCCGCACAGCCGTCGTCTTTGCAGTCGAACAGTCCATCCCCATCGTTGTCGGCATCGTCATTGCAGTCGCCGGGCTCGGTCCCCTCGCGGCGTTCTTCGGCCTCCGCGACGGGTTTTTCTTCATCTCCGTTACACCCGACTGTGGGCGGAATCATCAACAAGGAAATCAGTGCCA
>CAZKOI010000619.1:0-1745 GCA_964554315.1 uncultured Enterobacterales bacterium
GACCGTTCCGCAGTATCGGCAGATCAGCGTCCTGGCCGGATCGGGCAGATTTCGGACGTCAATCGCCGCGCCGCAGCCATCACAGGCGCGCTTGTTGCCCTGCACCACCTCGCTCGGAGGGCGGTGGCGCCTGGGAAACTCAACCCTGCCGCGGGGAACCGCTCGACCGAGGTAGGCCAGAGCCTGCCCCCCCATCACCTCGACACTCAGCCGCCCGCGACCGCCCACCTCCGATAGATCGACATAGCGAAAGGCCTCGCCAGGCTCAAAGCCACGAGGCAACTGCCCTTCTCCGCCGACCACGTGACCCTGGCCGATCTCGTCCACCTGAAACGAGGTCCCTCTGACCGTGAAGGTCTCACCGCCTGCCGCATCCCTCAGGCCTTCGGGGAGCGGCTCGGTGTAAGGTCGCTCCAAGGTGTAGCCTCCCTCTTCCTCGACCAGCCAGGCGGACTCGCCTTGGTCATCCTGCACGAACCACTCGTCCCAATGCCCGCGACCATGCTCCAGTCGAATGCGCCCAAACACCCGCATCTTTCGACCCAAGACTCGGCCGCGCGCGCCGACTTCGACGTCTGACATGGGGGGCGCAAGAATCGACTCCTTGCCTGCCTTGAGCAACCCTTCTTCGCGATAGATGACGATGCTGCAGCGACCACAAACCGCGGTCACCATCCACACCCCGTCGACAGGGGTATTCGCCCCGCATCCGGGGCAGTTGATCGCCAGCGCAGCGCTCAACAGGCTCAGCCGCTGATCGAAGCGGCGATGATGATCGCGATGCCGAGAAACATGCTGCCCACCAAGATCGCAAACGCCGTGTTCTGATCCTCCTCAATCTCCTTTCGGACGCTGAAGGGCGACACCCAGGTCACTAGCTTGAAGCACAAGCCCATGAGTCCGACGCCCACGAGCGCGTAGGTCACCGTGGATAGAAGCATGTTGAGGTCCAGGTCCATGTCGTCCTCCCCTGAGGTCATCGCATTATGCCGCATCGACTACCAGGGTACAAATGAGGCCGGGAGGGATAAGATGGAACGATGCTGACCCTGCTCTTGTTCTCCTGCAGCGGAGCGTCCGTCGTGCTCACCGGCGGCGGGGTCGAGATCGTTCTTGGCGAGCTCGAGGTTGTGGTTCCCGCTGAGAATCTCCCACCGGTGGTCTCGACGCAGGTGAGCAACAACAACCTCGACGTCGTTGAGCACTCCGATGGGAGGCTATACCTCGCCTTTCGGACCGGCCCGAGCCACTTCGCTTCACCGGAGGTGCTGCTGCATGTGGTGTCGAGTGGTGACTACGGGACCACTTGGGACCACGAGCTCACGCTGGACCGAGACACCGACCTGCGAGAGCCGCGACTATTGAGTATCGACGACGACCTTTTCCTATACTTCGCCGTCCTAGGGACGAGTCCGGTCGACTTTGAGCCTCAGGGCACCATGCGTACCGCCAAGGGTGAGGACGGCTGGTCAACGGCCGAGTGGGTCTTCGATGACGGCTTCATTCCCTGGCGGACCCGGCACGTCGATGGGGTGCCGACCATGATTGGCTACCGCGGCGGGGCCGACATCTACGACTCAGCCGGGACGTCGCTTCCGCAGCTTGAAGTGCAATGGTTGACCAGCACTGACGGGAGGGAGTGGTCCGGCGACACCGTCTGGACGGGCGGAGGAAGTGAGACAGACTTTGTCCTCGCCGACCATGCGCTGGTTGCGGTGATGCGCAACGAGGCCGGAGATGCGGAT
>CAZKOI010000620.1:0-1739 GCA_964554315.1 uncultured Enterobacterales bacterium
GTTCACGCCTGTCATCGCTACGCCAATCGTTCGAAGGTCACGTGTGTGCCTCGGTGGTCCTTGATCAATGAGGGTGAAGCTGACACCCTCTCGCACCTTAAAGGTCTGCACTCGTGCTCTCGGAATCACCGCGAGCGAGAGACGCTCCGCGTCGCCCGACCAGGTGACGGCATCGTGAGCATGCTCGCCATTGACTACCCCGAGGACACCTGGAGGAAGCGCCAGAGAAACGGACCATCTCACCACGGCAAGGCGGTCCTCAATCACAGGGTGAGGGTGCCAGAGCCCGTTCGCGAAGATTCCACGCCCTGGTACCAACCCGTTTGCACCAAAGCGGCGAGGGAGTGTGGTCTCGAAGTGAATGACGTTGGGCCGATTGCCATCCCTTGCCATGCGCACGACACCCGCTTCGGGGGTGTGCGTAAAGGTCCGCTGCTCGACTCGATCCGCTGACGGAATGGGCATACGTGAGAGCAGATCGACCCACTCAACGCTGGCAGGATCGGTCAGTTCGAGAGTGCCCGTTATCGTCCGTAGGTCGTGTGCCACCTGAGCCCTGAGGTGGACATCAAGCTCCCTGACTGGTGCGTGAACGCCGGCCCAAGCAGAGGACACCCAAAGCAGAAAGAGGGCGACCACGTTGACCACGTTCAGAACGTCAGACCCACCGCCATATTGATGGTGGGCAATGCCTTGGCGACGTAACTGGAGCTGGCGGTGATGTGGAAGTCCCCGCTCCGAATCCTCATGCCAATGTGAGAGGTGAAGAGGCTGAATCCGGCCTTATAGGAGTCCTTGCTGCTCATCCCACTCACTGCGGCAATTCCGAGGCGGTCCTGCTCTGGCTTGTCGAGCCTAGGGGCCGCGTTGACCTGCATGAAGCCTAGGCCGACAAACGGAGCGATGTCGGCCTGATTGATGCCAATCAAGTAGCCGATGGGAAAGGTGTAGCCGATGCTCATGCTGCCATCGAGTGCGCCCAGCTCAAGCTCATCATTGCCGATGTAGCCAGAGTAGCCCATCTGCATGCTGAAGTCCGGCGCCTTCTCCCAGCCCTCGAAGACACTCCAGCGCGCGAAGCCCCCGATGGCAGATTGCCGAGAAAACGCAATCCAAGACCAGTTAGCTCCCACCTCAAATGAGAGGGGAAGCCCCTTTCTGACGGTTACGCCAGGACGCCACAAGACGTGACTAGGGTCACCATCAGGGTGAACTCGTTCCCAAGGTGCCGGATCGTTGAGGCTCTTGCCGTGCGCGGAGATGAAGGCCCAAGTGTGGCTGTAGGCGACATCAAACCCATTGAGGCCGAGCGTCTCCGATGGAGCGACAGGGGCGTTCATGATCGCGGCTCCAAGCTCGCGAACGACGGTCTCGTAAGCGCTTGTCGCCTTTCCTTTGTCCTCGACGGGGCTACCACGCCATGTGCCAAGCTGGCGAAGCGAGACCTCGTCGACGGCCATGGCTGGGGTCGAGAAGAGTGCCGCGAGAGTAAGAGGTAGAGTCGGTCTCATTGTTGCTCCGTCGCCATGGTAGCGCTGGAAATCAACCGGCACAACTCGCGACGACGCATCCGAGGTAAATCCGTTAAGGCGGGGGTCTCGGGAGGACCTATGGGCCCACTGCTGATCATCGTTGCTGCCGCTGCCTTTGCACGACTGAACCGCCTCGCATGGGACGGTCAACTCGGCCTTTTTGCTGTGGGATTTTTGCTCCTTGCGACAGTCTGTTTCGCGTTGGGG
>CAZKOI010000621.1:0-1726 GCA_964554315.1 uncultured Enterobacterales bacterium
GAGGGGGCTCGGAGCGGTTCGTTGCCACGGCGAGGGCCTTGATGTTTCCTATCCCTGGGGCGACCTGCTCCACGAAGACTTTGAGTTCGTGCGCCACCAGAGTGGGACCTCGATGAACAAGCAAGAGGTGTTGGCGATGATGCAGGGTTTCATGGCGAGCGATGCCGTCCAAGACCACAGCCGTCGCTGCATCTATGAGAACGATGATGTGTTGGTGATCCACTCCATCATGGACTTCGCTGACAAGACCCGTGAAGCGGTGCTGGTGGTCTACACCAAGAGAGACGGGCTGTTGGTCCGCTCCGAGACCGGTGCGACACCCATCAAGACCGACGCGGTCTGAAGCGACGACGGGCTCTTGTCGGGAGTGGGCTCGCCCTGTCGATGGGGCCACCCAGCTACTGCTGTAAACCGATCTGCAGACCGAGCATCGTGATGCTGTCTCGCACATTGCCGACCGTCGATCTGTCTTCGCCGGCGTAGACCGGTGTGGCCCGGTTGTACCAGCCCAGATCAGCCTGTAGGAACATGCTGTCTGTGACGCTGTACCCCAATCCTACGTCCAGATTGTTGGAGTAGATGGACTGGAAATATGTGAATCCCATCTCGTACGAGCCCAGCGCGAAGAAGTCGCCGTAGTCCACTCCTGCCTCCACTCCGAAGACGGTGGAAGGCACGATCAACTGCTGGTAGAGAAGGTATAAGCTTCCAGAGTCGCCCTCATCTTGTGTGAAAAGGAGGAAGTCATTGACGTCCAAGCCCGCCCGCAGCCCTAAGTGCGCCTGACCACCTTCGAACGCGGTGGGGAGGCGACCCAAGACTCTGCCCGAGAACTCGTTGAGCCAGTCTGGGATGGGGTCGTCGAAGCCCTCTGTGAGCTCGATGGACCAGTTGCTTGAGCGGAATCCGGCGGAGAACCCGAGGTACTCGAGGTTGGGCAGGAATGCACGGCCGTTCAACTGTAGGCCGACGGTACCCGCCGGGCTCGTCGCGCCACCTCCGACGGTCACCTCTCGCGAGTACAGTGGGCCCTGCTCGTTGGCAGGGGACTGCTGGTAGCTGTAGAGACCACCGTGGTAGCCGGCCGAGACCCGAAGCCAAGGGAACGCGGCAGGCTTCGGCTGCGCGATGGGGGCCTCGGCGGGTTCCGCGATCGGTGTCGGAGCGGGCTCTGGCGGCGGTGGCGGTGGCGGTGGCGGTGGCGGTGGCGGTGGTGCCGCGTAGTCCTGCATCCACTCCGATGAAGGCGACGGACTGGCACCAGAGGCTGACCGCCAAAGCGCTGCAGACACCACCTGCTGTGGAGCCTCCATCTGGGTCAGGCACACAACGGTAGCCTCGGTCTGCGATGGCTCCTGCGACCGAATCTGGGCGGCCGTCGCGTCCGGGCCGCGCGCCTCGATGGCCGCCAGGATGTCGGCACAGCTGGTGAGATCGGACGTGGCCGTCTGAGCGTTGGGTGTGGACGCGCTCAGTCCTCGAACCGCGTCGACGACCGCCGGAGGCGCACCCAGCTCGCTCAGGCAGATGGAGGTGGCCGCGCTGAGCCCTTCTTGGTCGGACCGAATCGTGTTTACGATCACGTCGACGGAGATCTGTTGGTTGACCATGGCCATGATCTCGCGACAGCTCGAGGCGTGAGCGGGCGTCGAGAGACTGGCCAGGAGTGTCCAGACAGCAAGACTCATGTTGGGTCTCTTTCGGGCTAGAGAGGCCCCCTGAGGGC
>CAZKOI010000622.1:0-1715 GCA_964554315.1 uncultured Enterobacterales bacterium
AGGATCAGGTCGGTCAGAAGAACATCGACGCGTCCCATCTCGTGTGCTTCGTGTCGGGCCGCGGCTGCATTCGGCGCACTGTGGACCTGGAATCCAAGCGCGCGAAGAAACAAGGCAGTCATCGTCCGGACCGACGGATCATCCTCCACAAGCAAGACACTCTTTCCTGCGCTGATTGGATTGGCGAAGATGGGGTTCGCAGGGGTTTGCGGTATGAGATGGAGGTCGGTGACTCGAGGAATATAGAGCCGAAAGGTTGCCCCTTTGTTCGGAAGGCTCGATACGGTCACCGTACCCCCGGTCTGTTTAGCGAAACCAAAGACGGTGCTGAGGCCAAGACCTGTGCCTTGCCCAATCGGCTTCGTCGTGTAGAACGGCTCGAAGATCTTATCGATGTGCTGCGGTGAGATTCCGGAGCCGGTGTCTTGGACCTCGATGAGAACGTAAGGGCCCGGAGTGACCTCCGTAAGGTCATCAAGGTGCCCTTCGGCCACCTCAACAGGCCTCGAGCGGATATTGATCGTGCCTCCGTCGGGCATGGCATCGCGGGCGTTGAGCGCGAGGTTGATGACTGCGGCCTCGAGTTGGCCAGGATCAACCTCAGCGGCAATGTGATCGATGTCGCAGGTGTAGGCCAGAGTGTGATTCACTCCCAGGCTCCGTCGGAGCAGGGTCTCCGCGTCACGCAGAGCCTGTACAACATTGATGACCTCTGGCCGAAGCGTCTGCTTTCGGGAGAAGGCGAGCATGCGCTGAGTGAGGCTCGATCCTCGGGTGATCGCGCTGAGGGCCTGCTCGGTGAGCTCCGTCAGGTGGGGGTCTTCACTGCCCCGAAGCATGATCAGCTCGAGGCTGGCCTGAACCACAGCGAAGAGGTTGTTGAAGTCGTGGGCGATGCCTCCTGCCATCTTCCCGATGGCGTCCATCTTCTGGGATTGGAGGAGAAGTTCTTGTGTTTGGCGCACCTCCTCCGTTCGCTCCTCTACACGACGCTCAAGCTCATCTCGGGCTTCTTTCAGCGCAGACTGGGCGGTCTTGATTTCGGAGATGTCTCGGATCACACCGACGAGCAGGCGTGTGCCGTCTTCGTCCTCGAAGACGGACTTCTTGGTCACGATGGTTCGTGTCTGACCGCTGGAGTCGGTCAGTTGCTCTTCATTGACGTTGGTCAACCCGGAGGCGAAAACCTCTTCGTCCTTTTCCCAGAAGACGTGTGCCTCGTCCTCCGGGAAGTAGTCGTAGTCGCTCTTACCAATCAGCGCTTCCCGTGAGTGGCCGAGCATTGCGCACAAGGCGTCATTGACCAACACCCATCGGTGCTCTTGATCCTTCACGAAGATGGGATCAGCGATGGAGTTGATGATGGTCTCGAGGACTTCGCGGGATGCTCCGCCGCTGAGCGGCAAGGTATCGGGCGATGCAGCCGGTCTGATGGTACGGTCTACTGACATCGGCCAGAAGGTAGCATCTCCGGATTTTATCGTCAGGATTATTGTCGGGTGGGAACACGCCGTTAGTGCCGATTGCTCTGGTAGTCTCGAGCATGGACCTTTCGCCGCCCCCGAAACCCCGGTCATCCCCGATAGACTGGCTCCGCGGATTCGTCATTGTGCTGATGGTCCTAGACCATGTCCGGGCTTTCATCGGCCCAGCGGGCGCCAACCCGACCGACCTCACCACCACCACGGGTGCCTTCTTCTCGGTTCGATGGGTGA
>CAZKOI010000623.1:0-1714 GCA_964554315.1 uncultured Enterobacterales bacterium
ATGGTCAACGACGGTCGGTTGGATGCAGCCGATGTTGAGGTCATCCTTGAGGAGAAGCGTCAGACCATCCAAAAGTCAGGCATCCTTGACATCATCCCAACGGTAGAGACCCTCGGAGACGTAGGCGGACTCGAGAACCTCAAGCGCTGGCTCGTTAAGCGCAACGGGTCCTGGCTATCGACGGCGGCCGAGTACGGACTCCCTGCTCCAAAGGGGATTCTCATCACCGGCGTGCCGGGCTGTGGCAAGAGCCTCACAGCCAAGGCCGTAGCCAGTGAGTGGGGCCTCCCACTGCTCCGTCTAGACATGGGACGAGTCTTCGCGGGTCTCGTTGGCTCGTCAGAGCAGAACATGAGGTCGGCCCTCCAGGTGGCTGAGGCGATCGCGCCTTGCGTCCTGTGGATTGACGAGATCGAGAAGGGCTTCTCTGGACTATCCGGCTCCGGTGACTCGGGGGTGTCCAAGCGTGTGTTCGGGACGTTCTTGACCTGGATGCAAGAGAAGAGCCGGCCGGTCTTTGTCATGGCCACGGCCAACAACATCGATCAGTTGCCTCCGGAGTTCCTGCGCAAAGGGCGATTCGACGAAATCTTCTTCGTGGACCTCCCGACTAGTCGCGAACGGCTGCCGATCTGGAGAACCCATCTGACGCGTCGCCTTGACGCAGCGCCCGAGGCGGGGAGTGACCTGGCGTGGAACGACGCCGACCTGGATGAGTTAGTTGCCTTGTCGAACGGATACAGCGGTGCGGAGATCGAGCAGTCGGTAGTGGCTGCCCTCTTCGACGCCTATGCCGAGCGGCGGCCACTTGATCTTGACGATGTGGCCCGCGCCATCAAGAACATGGTGCCTCTTTCCGTTACACAAGCTGAGGAGATCGCCGCGCTGCGCCGGTGGGCTTCAAGCCGGGCAGTGGCGGCGACGACCCTCAGCGACTTCGATCAATCGGGGATGGCGCCACCCAGTCCGTCCGATCCTGGAGCCGGCGGTGACGGCCGAGTGCGCACTGCTGAGGATGGTGGCTCCCAGGTCGATGGCTCTAGCGGACGTGGTGGTCGATTGGTGGAGTTCTGATGAGTTTAGAACTGATTCTCGTACCTGCCGCGATCGCCGCAGTCGCCGCGGTTCGAGCGGCTCGGGCTAGCACTGGCTCACTGGTGGTTGAGACCAGAATGAAGAACCGCCAGATGCTCCTTCAGGCTTGCCAGCTTGCGGGGGCAGAGTCCGTGAACGACGCAACCTTGACCGCCTCGTGGGCCGACTTGGAGATCACCTTCAACCACCAAGACGACGGCACTCTCGTGGCACTCGCTCGAGGTCCAGGAGATCAACACCAACTAGAGCAGTTGCTACTTGCTGTTGACGATGCCTACGGTCGAGTCGTCCAACAGCAGGTTCTCCAGCGCATCCAGGCGAACGCAGATCGATTGGGTATGCGCGTCGAGTCCCAACAAGAACACGACGATTCGTCGGTCACCGTCGTGCTCGAGGTGCTGGCATGATCGCGCGCGTGGTCGTGACTCTTCGACAGGACGGCACTGTTCATGCTGAGACGGTAGGCATTCACGGCCCTGCCTGCCTTGACACAGTGAGCCTGCTCGAGGAACTGCTCGACGCAACGACTGAACGGTCGGCGTACACAGCAGACTTCAACAAGGACCCGATCGAAACCTCAACCCAACAGGCGGAGCAGGCGCAAGTACATGACTAGACG
>CAZKOI010000624.1:0-1710 GCA_964554315.1 uncultured Enterobacterales bacterium
CGTTTCGGACCGTCCCCGCCCCCGTGGGGATGGCCCGAAACTCTGAAACCGTTGATTCTGAACGCGCTGAGCAGCTGGGTGTGTTCGCGGTGGAACGTGTACTCGCCGAATCTGGAACGACGGTCGGCGAGTACTCTCAGCTGGTTTTCAACTGTAGAATGACATCGTGGATGGTGCCGAGAACGTTCCCACGTGGATTGAGGTCGACGTCTTCGGAACTCCAGCGTTCGTGCTCGCGGTGACGGGCGCCGATCTCGTGGCTCGTCGGGATGCCGGCCTCCTGGTGATCGGCGAGGTGGACTTCACAGATCGAGCGCTGTCAATGACACGCCGAGCGTCGCATGGGAGTCCCGATGCGCGATCAGAGAGCCGAGATCATGCGGCGGAGCAGTTTCTTCAGATGGGTGGTTTGGTCCGACCGTTGGTCTGGAACTTTCGTGGGCAGGTGTTGAATTCGATCGAGGACATCGTTCACCGGGCTGCCTTCACCGACCTCGCATCGTGTGTGGAGCATGAAGCGATCTTGATGCTCGCTGACGATCCTCAGCATCGCGAACAGATCGAGAAATATCGATTTCTGGTTTACGTCTTCGGCCCCCATGAGCCGCAGGTTGAACATCGGCTTCATACGAGTTTGTCGCTGCGTCCGCTGGCGGGGGCCGAACGCGTTGGTCTGCTCGCCGACGAGTTCATTGAGATTGCCTTTTCGAAGGGAATGATCGAACGGGAGCATTCCCATGTGCCCACGAGGGGCCGGCAAATAACGAGCGAGGCTCAGATCTCCTCGGCGCTGCGGCAGTACGTATCGGTCCGAGCCGATTCACCTGATGCGCTGATCCCGCCTGCCGAATTCTTGGCGGCTGGATGGTCTGCGTTGAAGGAGATCCGCGTCGAGATCAATGAACAGGCGTCGGCGATTCGGTCCCGTCTTCGGTCCGGGGGGAGTGTCGCGACCTCGTCGATCGGAATTCATGCGTGTGTCGCGGTCTTGGTTGAGCTGTTTCGGAGGTACGGCACGTGGGGCGAAGATGCCAAGGCTGCCCTCAGGGCCTCGTGCCTCGCGAGAAGGAACGATCCGGACACGAGTCTTGGGAGCGCCGCGAGGTTTTGGAGCGATCTCGACCGCGTCCTTGAGGTGCCGGGTGACCAAGAGCTTGGGTCGAAGGCCGCCGTCATGTTGGTCGAGTCACAACTCACGACCTACCTGGGACACGCTCTCGACATGGCCTGGCGAGAAGCGGGGTTGTCTGACATTCGACGAGACGTCACGGACGGCGCCGGACGATTCGGTGCTGACCTTGAGCGACGATGGGACTCGGGTCAGGCGTTCCTGCTTTCGATGAGGGATGTCGACTCGAGCCTTGCCGGGGCAGAGGACCTCGTCCGGGCCTTCTGCTTCACGAACGCGGACCATGGGACGAGCAGACGTGACTTCTTCGACGCGGATGCTCCATGGTGGTGGATCGGCGGAATCATCGGCTACGACCTCAAGCTTGATCGCCGGCGGACCGGCGAGGTGCGTCCTCGTGTGCTCCGCGGCCAGTCCAAGTCCGCTGAGGCGAAGGACTGGATCGGTGCGCTCGCTGTCCGGCTCCTTCCCGACGGCTGCTGAGCCTGAACGGCCTTTATCGAGGAGCAGGTTGTTGTTCCCACATGCGACCGCTACTATTTTACCACTTCCAAACTTGTAGGAACATTTGCTTAACACGA
>CAZKOI010000625.1:0-612 GCA_964554315.1 uncultured Enterobacterales bacterium
CACCACGGAAGAGTTGTGCTGACACCATGAGCGGCGGGCCGTCAGGGACGTTCGCGTACCTCCGAGCCGCGTGTTCGGCTCGCTCGACCTCGGTTCTGAAGTGAATCGCTTTCACTTCGGACAGCGCGACTGACCGACGGGGAGCGACCTCAGTCGCATGTTCGAGTTCGAGAAATACGGGGAAAACCTGATCTCCCTCAAAGACTGCTTCCACGAGTTCAGCGGAGATCGGTGTTGAAATCAATGGGACCTGACCGGGGGCCAATTCAAGGAGGTCGCCGTAGTACTTACTAATCGACTCGACCGGAACGATCTGCCTGCGACTTAGGAACTCGAGGAGATTTCGACGATTAGTGAGGATGCCTACACATCCCTCTCCATACGGAGGAGCTCTTAGCACATCGCTTTCTCTCGTGAGGGCGCGGCCCATCAGGTCAGGCGCCACATCGGCCGTGCTATCGCTTTGGTAACGACCTTCGCCCGTGTCGGGCGTCACCATTTCGGACAATCCTTCAAAGACCTCGCCCGTATCTGGAGCCTCTGCGCTTTGCCCGCTTGCTCGCGATGAAAAATCCATCCCTGTTTCGAGGTCGAGATCGTCAAGACGACCAT
>CAZKOI010000625.1:622-1708 GCA_964554315.1 uncultured Enterobacterales bacterium
GACCATCACTATCACCAACGGGAAACAACTGGTCACTCATTTTCGGTCGACGGGCGCACCGTCAAATAGACGCATCAGGTCAGGCATTCCGGCACCGGACCAATGGAACTCGAGATTTGTCCTAGCTCGCGAGGTGAGGACGTAGAAGATATTTCTCGTCATCTGGTCTCTCGGCAACAACTTGGACTTCTGTGTCTCAACAACGAAAACCGAGTCGAATTCAAGTCCCTTCGCGTTGTCAAACTTGGTGACGAGCACCCCTGGCTGATCGAAATCAATCTCAGGAGCTGCTCTACCTTGACGGTGGTACAACTGCACGTTTCGAAGGCCGCTATCCGTGAGCTTCGCTGCAACCTTTTTAGCAATCGCGACAGTCGGCGTAAATACACCGACTGTCTTCGCGTCATTGTTCTTGGACCACGTTGCGATGCGTGCAATCGAGTCATCAAAAACAGAGACCTCTCGCAGCACAGGCTTCGGGCCTGTCCGTGACGGGTCAGGGAGTTCCGGTTCAAGTTCGGGTCGGCCGTCGAATAAGTGCGCAGCAACCTCTGCGATGGGTCTCGAATTCCGGTAATTCTTTCGCAGTTCAAAGGTGTCCTTAATCCGGGCGAAAGACTGAATCTCCTTCACCGAGCTCCTTCGGTCATCCCTGATCGTTTGGTCCTCGTCTGCGAACACGGTCAAATGATCGCACAGCAGTCCAGCTAGGACGTAGAAGTCTTTCGGCAGGTCTTGCCCTTCATCGATGATCATGTCGGGTGTCTCCCTCCTCACTCCGACCTCACCAAGCTTGCGATGGATCTCATCCCAGACGTATTGATATGGCTCACTTTGAGGGGCATTCGAGCCGAAGTTCTTTCTCCAGTAGCTGTTAATCCACCAGTCGAACGTGCTCGTGCGAGCATCATCCAGATCGAGACTTGCCAAGGCCCGCTCTACATACATCCTGAGCAACCGGCTCCACATCAAAAGAGTCACTGGGCGGTCGAGATCAGCAAGCATCTTCGTCCTATATAGAGCCATCACGGACTTTCCCGTACCGGGTGGTCCCGTGACAAGCCAATTACCGTCAAGAGGCAGGTC
>CAZKOI010000626.1:0-1701 GCA_964554315.1 uncultured Enterobacterales bacterium
AGGTACTCCGAAGTACCGCTCGAGCGATCCAGCCGGCACGGGTAGCCGGAGTCCCTGGCGGTGCCCGCGTAGTTCACGCACTCGGGCACGACGAACTCGCCAAGCAGTAGGACGACGCCCAGGACAAGGGCGACCAGAAAGGCGTTACGCACGCCAAGACCGTATCGCTCGCGGGTCGCCAGATCGCATTCTCGGCAACCAGGAGTCTGGGCACGGCCTCACTAGGTCGCCACAACGTCGACTCAGGATAAATTTCGCGTGCAAGGGCTAGCAGCCTGAGAATAAATCGTCCGCCAGAGGGGCCATGGGAACGGGTAACTGGGGCAAAGTGCCAGAGTGGGTGCCCGTCGAGCCACTCGGTCTCGTATCACCGGAAGACGCAATTGCCTTCCTTGAGGCCGAAGGGGAGCTCGGCTCGAGCAGGGACGCCGCGACCGAAGCGCTGCCACCTCATACTGAACTCCGTCAGGTTGACATCGGCCTCCTTAGACCCGGCAGCGAGCGCTGGCGCATCGATGACCCAGAGTTCGAGCGAGAACGGAGACTTGCGGCCGAAACGGGGCTCGCAGGGTGGATGAACCCGGAGATGCACCCGCGCGAGTCGCGCCAGAGCGAGAGCTCCACCCTTTGGGGCGGGGGGGAAGGCCCCGCCGGCCGTCGATCGGAGTTCTGCGCTTGGTACTCCCCCATGCACTTCTACGGCTCAGACTGGGGCATCTACATCCGCGAGGACTGCCTCCGCTCAACAGCCCTGGACATCGTCCGCGTCGTGAGCTGGCAATACGGCTATCTGGTTGCCGCATCGATCCCTCTTGAAGACCTTGTCTGGGGCGCCTTCTGCTTCTACTACCTCCACGAGAATTTTCACCACCGTGTCGAAGCTCTTGGCATCCGGCTTCACACAGCGCGCCAGCAGGGCTCGTATCGGGACTACAAGGCAAACGTCTATCGGCAAACCTATTGGACAAACGACTGCCTTGAGGAGGCACTCGCCAACGCGGAAGCGCTCACCAGGAACGGCGAAGGCACTTATGGCGGAGCGATCACTGACCCGCGCGTTCGCAAGGCACTAAAGGCATACATTGGGATGCGCGTGGCAGCAGACCCCCCCGGCTACAACCAGGCGTGGCGCTTCAAGAGCCGCGACCTTTTTCACAGCGGACGCGCGCTGCTGGCCGCCATGGTCGCCGACGCCACGCGGGCCCCGAGGGCTAATCGCGGGTGGCATTTGGCTGAGGGCGACATGCTCAGGCCTCTGTTCAAACTTGATGACCACATCTACTCCGTGGTCGCCCCCGGCACGGCACCGCTCCTCCCAACTCGGAGCGGAATCAGCCCGTCCCCAACGTGCTCGAGTAAGCAGATGATCAGACTGCTCACTTGCCACGGCTACACCAAGGTGCCTCGAGCCGGGAAAGGGAGCCACACCAAACTTGCGAGGCCTGGTGCGGAACGCCCAGCAATCGTGCCCGACCACAACGAACTGAGAATTGGAACCCTGAATAGCTTGCTTCGGGGTATCGAGCGAAAGCCGGCAGATTTGCCAGAGCTTCTTAAATGCAAGCCCCGCCGGTAGGCCTGCTGCCTTGATATCGATGGAGCGAAGCGACGAACAACGAGTAACCGTAGATCCCCTGCAGGCGCTGTACGACGACTGCGTGGAGCTCTATCGACGCACGGCGGCCGAAGTGACCTACGTCT
>CAZKOI010000627.1:0-1695 GCA_964554315.1 uncultured Enterobacterales bacterium
GATGCTTCAGACGTTCCGCCACCGGAGCGCAGACACCGCAAGCGCCTCAATGGAGCCGAGCATAACCTAGACGGGCATGCCACGTTGATCGCTCTGCAGGGCGAAACACTCTGCCAGCGCATCGACGGGTGCGCTCGGAGCCGTCGCGGATCAACTCAACGACGAGAATTCGCCTGGTTTCCTGCTTCAGAGACTCGTGTACGGCCCGACTTGTCAAGTACCTTTTCCGTGTGTCTGATGCACCGGTTCTTCTGATTGCTTTTAATCGGCCCGACCGGTTAGAGCGACTGATCGACACCATCCGAGCGCACCGACCGTCGTGTGTGCGCATCGCGATCGATGGGCCGCGACCCTCAGTTCCCGAGGATGTGGACGCTGTTGAGGCGACTGCCAGAGCGGCCGCCCGAGTCGATTGGACGAGCGATGTGGTGGTCCACCAGCATGAGACCAACCGGGGTATCACCGTGGCTATCCCATGGGCGGTGTCATGGGTGCTTCGCGAGTTCACTCAAGCGGTGATCATTGAAGATGATGTGACGGTCGGCCCGCAGTTTCTAGAATTTGCTGACAGGGCCCTGGCGAGATGGTCCGACGACACCTCCACCTTTGCCGTGTCTGGGTACAACGTTGTTCCTGAAAGCCACCTTTCTCAGGCTGAGTCAGCGGCGAGGTACTCGCGAATGGTGCATTCATACGCATGGGCGACATGGCGGCGTGCCTGGGAGCACTACGACCCAGACATGAACTGGTTCGGTCAGCGATCGCTGAGCGAATTGGAACAGCTTCTTGGTTCTCGATGGGCAGCGCTTCGCTGGAGGCAGTATGCAGCTCACGTCCGCAGCGGACGTGTCACGACATGGGACTACCAGTGGGCAATGTCGGTTTGGTCTCAGGGCGGGCGCACGGTGATGCCGAATAGAAACCTCATCGAGTACCACGGGATGACCGGAGGAACGCATACAACCAGACGCCGCAGTTGGGGGGAACTTCCTGTTGCCCGCGTAGATCTCTCGTCAGTTGGCCAACTAGCCGCCGATGAACCGATTGACCTCAATGCGGATTCGTTTGTGCAACTCTTCGGACATCGGTCGACGCCGGTGGGGGTCGGACTGGGCTACTTGGAGGCGCCGGCTATGCGTGCTCTGAAGACCCTCCAGGGATTGCGTTCGGCGTAGCCCACGGGAGAGGACAGTGCGGTCAAGCGGACTGTGACGACTCTGCATCCACCGTCGTCAGACTCCGGCGGCGGGCGAACATTGTCCCGAGATGTCCGAACACCCATGCGAACTGCTGGTTCCGGATAACGAGCCGCTGCCATCGCCTGAGCGGATACCGATGGAGAACATGCAAGTTGTGGCCGTTCGAGGTAACCGACACCTTGAGATCTGAGGCGATCTGCTCCAAGGTCGTCGTTGAGCAGAAAAAGATGTGTTGACCAGTTTCAGGCTGTAGGTAGTACCAATCCGATGTCAGACCGCCTGAAGGAATGAGATGCGTGGAGATGAAGACTGTCGGTGCTTGCTCGAGAATCGCTCGCAGTTCGACCAGTGGGTCGATTAGATGCTCAAGAACTTCGATCATGGACACCATTGCTGGTAGCTCGGAGGTGCATTCTGGCTGTGGAAGCCGGTACTCGGCCATTGGGTCCGAGGTGTGGTAGTCGAAGCCACGATCGCGCATGATTCGCGACAGCAG
>CAZKOI010000628.1:0-1690 GCA_964554315.1 uncultured Enterobacterales bacterium
GACGCCGCCACGCCTGGTGTGCGAGCAAGGAGCACATCGCCTGGGACTCCAGGGAACCGAAGGTTGACGGTGTTTGGCAGCCGAGACGCAGAGCCGTTCTGCACTGCGCCCGCCAGGTTGCTGAGTTGATCGATGAGACGGTCACGAAGGTGTGCGACTCGGCGGGCATCGGTTGGGTCAGCGGCGATCGATGCAGCGAGGCCGAATCCTGAGACTCCGGCCACGTTGTACGTGCCTGATCGAAGTCCATTCTCATGTCCCCCACCAAGCAACTGAGGGGTCAGTTGACGCAGCAATGAGCGACGAGCGACGAGCGCGCCGACGCCTTGTGGGCCGCTCATCTTGTGGGCACTGAGCGAGATGGCGTCAACGCCGAGAGTGTCCATCGAAAACGGCAGGCGTCCAACCCACTGCGTGGCATCGCAGTGCACTATTGCGCCGACGTCGTGCGAGAGCTCGACGATCTCCCGAATTTGACTCAAGATCCCTGTCTCCGGGTTGGCCGCAACGACAGAGACGAGCCCTACACGGTCGTCGATCCGCGACCTGAGAGCTCCAAGATCCGGCTCTCCAGAGTGGCACAGAGGGATGATCGAATGCTCAACGAGGTCGTTGGCAGCGAGGTGTTCAGCAACGCGGGCAACTGAGGCGTGCTCACCCGCCGAGGTGATCAATCGAGGCCGCCGGTCGAAGCTGAAACCCTTCAATATCAGGTTGTTGGCTTCGGTTGCTCCGGAGGTGAAGACCACTTCTGATCTCCGCGCTCCGACCAGCAGGGCAACGCGTTCTCGCGCCTCCTCAACGAGTTCGCGACTGCGGGCGCCCGTGTAGTGGCTACTCGACGCGTTCCCAACCGGTCCGGAAAGCACCTCGGCCATCGCCCGACGAACATCGGGATGGATGGGGCTGGAAGCGTTGTCGTCGAGATAGACGATGTTGCCGACGGATTCAGTATCTGCCAGGAGATCACAACGTCGAATTCGCCACGCCCTGCCGACCTTGTGGGCTCGTAGCTGTCCCGAGCGGACGAGTCGCAGTACGGTCTTCTGTGAGACGCGGAGCAGTGAGGCTGCTTCATTGGTGGTCAGGAGATCGTCAGTCATCATTGCTTCCCCGCAACAAGGTTCGGGACACAACAGGACAGTACAGCCCAGTTGCGGACGAATTAGGGATGGCGTGCGGAACGTCCCCACTGTGACACAGGGGTGTCACATTCAGCCAGAATGTGACAATGAGCGCGATAGCCCGGCATCGAACCGCCATGAGCCGGACGATGTTGTCGAAGCCGCTCCAGCACGCCTTCAACGACGGGCTCCTCGATGGCGACACCACAGTATTCGACTACGGCTGCGGTCGCGGTGACGACGTACGCGCGCTCGGCGCCCTTGGCCTCAAGGCGCACGGTTGGGACCCAGCTCACGCCCCCGAGAACAAGCTCTTCAACGCCGACGTCGTAAACCTCGGGTACGTCGTGAACGTGATCGAAGATCAGGACGAACGCAGCGATGCGCTGAGACGTGCCTGGGACCTGGCAACGTCAGTACTCATCGTTTCCGGTCGGCTCCTTTGGGAGCCCGACTCCCAAGTTGGCAAGCCCTACGGAGACGGTCGACTCACCGGCAACGGTACCTTCCAGAAGTTCTACGCACCCGAGGAACTCAAAGCCTGGATCGAGGCCAAGCTAGGCCGT
>CAZKOI010000629.1:0-1674 GCA_964554315.1 uncultured Enterobacterales bacterium
CGGAGTGACCTCCCTCTCGGTGCAGGTCGTAGCCGTCGGCCCGCCGATCAAACGAGCAGCCCCAGTCAATCAAGCCTTGGACGGTCTTCTTGGCCGACTCAGCCACCCGCTCAACGACGGCCCGACGGCATAGTCCAGCACCGGCGACCAAGGTATCCTCGACGTGAGCACGCCATGAATCACTCTCAAGCCAAGCTGCGGCGACCCCCCCCTGGGCCCAGCGCGTATTCGACATGCCCTTCGATGCCTTCGTGAGGATCGTGACTCGTCCCCGGTCCGCCATCTTCAAGGCAAAGATCAGTCCGGCTATACCAGAGCCGACAACAAGGGTATCGGTGGTGTGCGTCATGCCCCCGACTGTATCTCATCTTGCTGCCTCAGGGATCGACTCATAAGTGAAGGCCATGTGGTTGTTAATCCTTTCGGCCGCCAGCTTCGCACAAGAGGTCTGGCGGGCTGAGCACGCAAACGGAACGGTCTCGTTCACGGACTCTCCGAGCACTGAAGCCGACTACGAGCGGTTCAGTGTTGACGGCCCACCGCCTGTGGTTGGACAGGTGAACCTGAGAACCTTTCCTGACCTCGATACTTTCGACGGCATGATTGTGTCGGCGGCCACCACCTACGGGGTTGACCCTGCGTTGGTGAAGGCGGTGGTGCTCGCGGAGAGTGGCATGAACCCGACCGCCGTGTCTCGGTCGGGGGCCCAGGGGCTGATGCAGCTGATGCCGCCAACGGCCGCCGATCTTGGGGTCGACAACGCCTTCGACCCGCTGCAGTGTATCGACGGAGGAACGCGGTACCTCTCTCAAATGCTGCGCATGTTTCGCGGGGACCGACGACTGGCATTGGCGGCCTACAACGCCGGACCCAACCGCGTCAAAAGGACGATGTCGGTGCCGAACATTCCGGAAACTCAGACATATGTAAAGCGCGTGGAGGCCTTGAGGCGTTACTTCAGGGAAACCCGGCCCATCATGAGCGCCACGGAGAACGAGTGAAGAGCAAAGGATTCTGGAATCTGCCGAACACGCTGACGGTCCTTCGGATCGCCGTGATCCCGATCATGGTCTGGCTGCTTCTGGATGAGCCGTCCCCCGAGGAAGACCTCATCGCGGTGGTCATCTTCGTGGCGGCAATGATCACCGACATCGTCGATGGTTGGCTGGCGAGAAAGTGGGGTCTGGTCAGCCCTGTGGGTGCCTTTCTTGATCCCTTGGCCGACAAGCTGATGACCATTACCGTATTGGTGATGCTCGTGCCGCTGGGGCGAGCCCCGGCCTGGATTGTCGCCCTGCTCCTTTGTCGCGAGGTCGCCATCACCGGTTTGCGAGGGATCGCGAGCCAAGAGGGCATGGTCATTGCAGCCAGCTCGCTAGGCAAGCTGAAGACCGCCTACTTGGGCGCCGCTATCGGCTTTCTGCTCTACCATGGCCGAGCGTGGGGATGCGATGCTCACTCCGCGGGAATCGTCCTCCTCTACATTGCAACCTTTTGCTCGCTGTTCAGTGGCCTCCACTACTTCAAGGAGTTCGTGAAGAACACCAAGCTGGTCGCCTAGCCGGGCTCATGTACGGTGGGCGTCGACCGTTTGTCGTAGGCCCTCAACCAACTCCGTCTCCGCCGACCAGCCGAGCGCATCCCGAATCGCACGGGGGTCCGCCCAAGTCAGCG
>CAZKOI010000630.1:0-1671 GCA_964554315.1 uncultured Enterobacterales bacterium
TGTCGAGTCGAAGTGAGACGCCACCTATCTCCAGGTGGTCACCGGGGCGGATGATGGTGCGGGTAACCGGCTGACCATTGACTGCCGTACCATTGGTCGAATTGAGGTCGACCACGATGAGAGACCCTCCGGGCTCATGCACCAACTTGGCGTGTTGCTTTGAGACGGTGGCGTCGATGAGTTGTAGGTCGGCGATCTCGTCCCTGCCCACGACGACCGTGGAGGCCTCCGGGATGGTGATGTACGAGAGCATATCCGGCCCTGCCACCACACGGATGGTCGGTACCACCTTGGCTTGAGGTGCCGCGGCCCTCGGCATCGATATCCGAACCGTGACCTCGTGCATGTCCTCGATTTCTTCGAGGCCTCCGTCGGGCTTGTCGTCCTGCGGACCCACTCATTCTCCAGGTGATTGAAGGTAGGCGAGAGCCTATCACGTACAGCGTACAATCAGTTGAAAGAATATCTTACGGGTCCGTAATGAGCCGTAGTCACCCATTCTCGAGGGTCTACAGGCCAGATGGAATCGAGGTGAGGCGGTGCGCACCCGATGCTCCCGCTCTATTCTCCCTGAGACCTGACATGGAACTCGACGCGGCGATTTTTTGCTCGCGCCTCATCGGTGGTTTCGGGGGTGAGCGGGGCTTCTTCACCCTTGCCTGTGGCGCGGAGGCGCTCGGCTGCGATGCCAACGCTGACCAGGTACCGAACCACCGCCTGGGCTCTGGCCGTGGACAAGGAGAGGTTATCGTCGGCTTGACCGATGTCGTCAGTGTGACCTTGCACCTCGACTAAGGCGATCTCCGGGTGGTCGAGCATGACGAGAGCGACCTCGTCAAGGAGTTCGTGGCTCTGCTGAGCCACATCAGCAGAGCCCGTTTCGAAGTAGATTTTGTCACGGATCATGATCTGCCCATCAGCGAGCGAAACGCGCGTCGGGGCGAGCGAGACAAGCAGGGTCATGTCGGTGCCGGCTTCCACGACGAGTGGGTGCCGCGAGGAAGCGAAACCGGGAGACACAACGCGCAAAATTGTCTCTCCCTGGATGAGGTTGAGCAGCGCCAGGCCTCCAGAGTCGGTGGTCCGTGACGTTGTGGTTCCTTCCACCAGCACCTCTGCCGCTACGGGATTTCCGCTGGAATCGGTGACGGTCACGGCGATGATGCCCTCTTGTGGCCTCATCGGGCCCGCAGGCGTTGCTGAAGGTCCTTGTTGGACCACAGCCGCGGCGGGGCTGCGGGCCGGAGCGGGCTTCGTCTCTGGGGAAAATGAGAGTCCCGCTATGAGGCGGTAAGCGGGTGCGCCTACCCCCTGTGTCAGCGCCGTGCCGACACCGGCTGTCAGCAGCCATTGGTGAGGGAGTGGGTGTCGAATGAAGCCGGTTAGTTCGGCGGGGTGTGCACCATGGGCCTGGAGACTGTCGACATGGATTGCACCGCTAAGCTCGACGGCGGTCCAGAGCTTTGGATGAACGGGAACATGAAGTCCACCGCCCCACGTCAGCCGAGATCCGAGCTTGACGCCCGCGACCTCGGCGGCCCCCGCGGCCTCGAAGCCGACTGTGGCGGCAACCACTACATCCGTGCCGACGGCTGAGTTCAGGCGGACAGCCGCGGAGGGAGTCTCCTGGCTCAGCCACATGCGATCGTTGCCTGTGGGGAAGGTGACATG
>CAZKOI010000631.1:0-1665 GCA_964554315.1 uncultured Enterobacterales bacterium
CTGGCCTGCACCGTCTGTGCCCATCGGGGTCAGCCAAGACGCGCTGCTGCCGCCGAAGACAGCGTGGCAATTCACAAACTCGTTGGTGATGCCGTCGGTCAGACCGGGAACAGTATCCAGCGTCCATGGGCCGCTACAGCCATCGGGTGTGGCCTCAACGATAGGCGCAAGGTCGTCGAGGTTGTTGCTGTCGCCGTCCCACCACAGACCTCCGCCTGCCTCCACAAAGGGACCCGCCTTGCCCTCCCAGTCGAGGACGAACGAGGAGCTGGTGTCCCAGAGCAGAACCATCACATCGTAGGCCATGAGGTCCGAGAGGCTCATCGCGTTGTAGTCCGACCACGTGATGTTGGTGTAGGTGCCGCGAAGGTCGCCCACGCTGTAGGCATTCATGGTGGCCATGTTGCCACCGCCGCCGATGACGAGAGAGTCAATGCCGCCGCCGTCGGCGATCCAGTTCACGATGTTGACGACAAAGTTGTATTGGTTCCCTGCATCACCACCGGCATCCTTCTCGGCATGGTAGTCGTGATCAGGCCCTGTCAGATACACCCGGCCGCTGCCGTACTCACCGTACATCTGAACGGTCTGGCCTGCACCGTCTGTGCCCATCGGGGTCAGCCAAGACGCGCTGCTGCCGCCGTAGACCACGTGGCAGTTCACAAACTCGTTCGTGATGCCGTCCGTGAGGTCAGCCACCGTGTCCAGAGTCCAGGGCGCATCGCAGCCCTCCGGTGTGGCCTCAACGATGGGCGCGAGGTCGTCGAGGTTGTTGCTGTCGCCGTCAAACCACAGGCCACCGCCCGCTTCGACGAAGGGACCCATTTTTCCGTCCCAGTCGAGGTTCAAGTCCGACGGCGTGTTCCACTGCACGAGCACCGCATCGTAAGCCATCAACTCGGACAAGCTCATGGCGTTGTAGTCGGTGGCCGTGACCAGCGTAAAGGAGCCCTCGAGGTCCCCGGCCGCGTAGGCCATTTCGGTCGCCCTGTCCGCGTACTGACCCACGGCCAAGGTGTTCACGGCGAGGGCTGAGCCTGACCACAAAGTGAGCGCTGAGGCTGCTGCTATTGCCTTCATTGACGTCTCCGGGCGGGCGTGTGCCCGCGTGCGGGTTTAAAAAATGCTGCGCTCAAGTAACTGACCCGGGCTTGCAAGCCAGTTTTTCCGCTGTCGTTTTTGGTGCCTTTTGACCAAAAAAGGGCCCCCCACCGTCTTGAACGGTGGGGGGCCCTTGAATGGTTAGGGTTGGGTGACCTAGTCTTCGCGGCGACGAATCAGGCCAACCAGCGCCAAGACTGCGAGCCAAGGCGTCGACGCCGCCATGGAGCCCGTTGAGCACGCGCATCCTGCGGCATCGTCCTTGCCGTCCTCGCCATCAACCGCGCCACCGTCAGCATCGGAGTCATCACCCTCGTTGTCGCCCGTGTCCAGCACATCGCCCGTGTCGACGACCTCACCCGTGTCCAGCACATCGCCCGTGTCGTCCTCAATGACCACACAGTCCTCGTCCAGTCCCGGAGCCTCAGGGTAGACCTCAGCGTCCTCATCGTCGCAGTCCGTGTTGTCCTCGACAAAGCCCTCGGGGAGCTCGCACGCCATCACCGCGTCCGACACCTCGGTGCAGACCTCCTCAAAGCAACCGCCCGTGTCCTCGTCGGCACC
>CAZKOI010000632.1:0-1658 GCA_964554315.1 uncultured Enterobacterales bacterium
CAGGATGAACGGCACCGCGAGATAGACCAAGAACCCAATGAGCACCGAGATAAACACACCGCGGGGGATCGACCGTTCGGGGTCCTTGAGGTCACCGCTCAGCCCCAAGCCTGCGAGGATGCCGGTCACGGCAGGGAAGAAGACGGCGAAGACCTCCCAGAATCCCGCGCTTCCATCGGGCGCAAACATGGGAACCTGCGACCCGCTGTAGTCTGTGCCCGTCGCAAGTGCGGCGATGGAGACGCCGATCAGCACCATGATGGGCAGCTGCATCCGAAGCGCGAGGACCGTGCTCTTCACCGCCAAGAGGACGACCAAGATCACAATGATTCCCGCCAACAGCTGCACCGGCGCGCCAGGCCACACAATTCGAATGCTCTCGGCGAGGCCAAACGAGTAGAGCGTCAGGCTCAGGGCCTGCGAGAGGTAGAGCGGTATGCCGAGCGCTCCGCCCAGCTCCAGGCCCATGCTCCGTGAGATGAGCCAGTAGGCGCCTCCGCTCCCTACCCGCATGGAGGTCGCGAGCGCGGAGAGGGACAGCGACGTCGTGACCGTGATCACGTGAGCCAAGAGGACGATGATGATGGTGCCCGCAAGGCCGGCGTTACCAACGACCCACCCCATGCGGAGGTAGAGAATGACCCCCAGAATAGTGAGCATGGTTGGCGTCACAACACCTAAGAAGGTGCCCAGCCCAAGACCTCTGCTCTCATTGGCGTCGGTGGAACCCAACAGCCCTCCCAAACAATCCCCCTAAGCCGGCCCCCTGATATCGGTCCACTCGAATGGGCTCGTAAACGACTGCACCCCGCGCCTTGCAGGGGATATGATTGCCCGATGAGAGTCACTCGACGCCATCTCCTTGCACTCGCCGCGGGCACGTCCGCGGCTGCGCTTGTCTCGGGAAGCGTCCTCGTCAGCCGCTGGTGGGATGCGCCGCCGGATGCCCCCTACCGCGGCCTATCAGAGGAGGAGGGTGCCTTTCTTCGTGCGTGGAGCGGCGCCGCCTTCCCCCCTACCTCTACGCTGCCGTTGGACGGGGCGAGTGCGGGCCTTGACCACTTCTTCGACGCTCTGCTCGGCCATACTCCAGAGGACACTGGGCGCCTGCTGAGGCTCTTGCTGAACGGTCTGGACGCGGCCACCGTTCCGCTCGAAGGTGACGTGTTTCATCGACTCAGCGTCGACCAGCAGGCTCGACACTTCAAGACTTGGACCCACTCGAGAATCGACCACTTCCGAAGCGCCGCTCAGTCCCTAGTCCTCTTGCTGGGCATGGGCTGGTCCACCCATCCAGAGGTCGCTCCACACATGAAAATGCTGCACAGCTGTGGGTATGGCACGTGACGCTGCCCGACGCTGACGCTCTCCTTTTTCCTGCCGTCGAGGCCGACGGCTATGAGGCTGTGGGCCAGGGCCTCACGCTGCAGGCGGACGTCGTCATCGTGGGTACCGGTCCCGGTGGTGCGGCAGCCGCGAGGATCCTGGCGGAAGGCGGCCGGCGTGTGGTGATGGTGGAAGAAGGGCCGGCCCAGAGTCGATTTAGACCCAATCAAGCCCACACCATGCGCTATCACATGCAGGAAGGCGGCATGATCGTCGCCCAGGGAAGCGGCTTGCTCTCCATCGCTGCGGGCAGAGGGGTCGGGGGCGGAACG
>CAZKOI010000633.1:0-1658 GCA_964554315.1 uncultured Enterobacterales bacterium
AACCTAGAGGTTCCTGTGGGGGGTACAGCGATCGAGCAGACTGGAGGCCCGCCACGGTTGGTGCTGACGACCCATCTCCACTACGACCACATCAGCGGCATACTGGACCTACCCTCAGACGTCACCGTCTGGACGACTGCGGAGGAGTGGGCCACCGCAAGGACGAGCAACGCCGCGTTTCCGGAGCGCCTCATGCAAAAAGCCGCCACCTGGCACGTCGAGGCGCTTGTCGCTGGAACCTCCGCGCAAGTTTTGGGAGTGCCCGCTAAGGACGTGTTGGGCGACGGCACCGTTTGGTACATGTCAACCCCCGGGCACACGCCAGGCTCGGCATCCGTGCTCGTCCGAGGCGAGGACCATGTGTGGTTGTTTGTCGGCGACACAGCATGGGTGGATAGCCACCTCTTGTCCGGGAATCGGCCCCGCCATGTGTCCTGGCTCGTCGATGGTCGCCCTCGAGATCTGCGACGGTCTCTGCAGTGGGCTCGCCACTTACGAGCTGCATGCCCGGACCTCAACATTGTCGCGGGCCATGAGCCTGCATGGGTCCGGTGAGTATGAAAACCACGGCGGTTTATTTTGTCCTGCTTCTCTCAGGCTGCAACGCGATGCAGCGTGACCTGGTGCTGCCCGCAGGACGTGCGGAGGCGGTCGTCGCAGCTGACCTCGATGGCGACGGGCGCGATGAGTTGATTTCCTACACAGAGGGACGTCTTGAGTGGATGGGTCAATCTACACCCATCGAGGGAAGGATGGTCGCCGCAGACGTGGGCATGCGCGGGTCGACTGAGGTTGCGCTTCTCGCGTTTGGTCCCAGCAAGGCGAACCCTCGGGCACCTGCGCGCGCCTGGCTCGTCTCCAATGATGGCATTGAGGCGGTCGATACCGCTACAACCCGAATCTCCGATGTCCAGGTTTTGCCTCAGGGCCTCCTCATTACCCGTGCCCTGAGCGATAAGCGCACCGAGACCATCCAGATTGGACCTGCCGGCAGTACGGTCCTCTCGACCACAATTATGGGTCTAAAGGCACGCCGTATAGGGCGTGATCAGTCGATCGTCGTAGGACGCTTGTATGGGGACGAGCCCCGTTCGCATGGGAGTCTGGAGATACATCGGTCGGATGGCTCAATCTCGCGCATACCGACGATTCGAGGCGTTCGATCGCTCGCAGTTGGTGACGTTGACGGGGATGGCCAGGAGGATGTCGTTTTCTCAGATGGATGGCACTTCAAATACGGTAGTCAGGCGCAAGCGCTGATGGGCTATTTGAGTGGCCCCGAGCTCTCAGAGGTGGTTCGTCTCGATGAGCTCAAGGCGAATTTTGCGGTCGACCATATAGATATTGTGCGGCCTGGGGTTATCGTCGCCTCAGGAACAAGCGATGTCGCTGTTCTTCGGCGCGGCGATACAGGCTGGAGCACCACTGTTGTCGGTCCGCGGCCGAGCCTGGGCTTACCTACTGTCGCATCAGTCGAGGGCGGCTGGTTTAGTTCAGCACCGACTCATTGGATTGTGTCTCCCGGCGACCCAGTGACGGCTCAGGACATCGCCCTGTAGTCTAGAGATCCTGTGGATAACTCCAGGTGCTTAATGAGGGACGTCGACGAAGTTCAAATTTTTTAGCGTCACCGAAAAAACGCCGATCGCCGCCAAAAA
>CAZKOI010000634.1:0-1650 GCA_964554315.1 uncultured Enterobacterales bacterium
GAGCAACTGGCACACTGGGTTACTTGCCCCGTCAGCGTCACCAACGGCAAAGAGCGCCTGGCTGAAGCGGAGCTCGGCGAGACGTTGGATAGTTCGGAATGACTCGAGGCTGCTGCCACCCTTCCCCCGCAGGCCTTCGCACCAGGACCCAAAATCCTCTGGGCTAGTCCGATCCGTGGCGCTCCCCAACAGGCTGCGGACGATTGCCCCCCACAACTCCCGGTATGTGAAATGCTTCGAAGACACAATCTCCGCAGCCCGCAAGATCGAGCAGACGCTGCTCCCGATTTGGGGAACCGTCAACGACAGACGGTTTGCCTCTATTGGATTCCAGTCGGGTGGACCCAGGCTCGACGTATCCGGGAAGGATTCAAGCA
Source organism: uncultured Enterobacterales bacterium (assembly GCA_964554315.1). Classification (GTDB taxonomy): domain Bacteria; phylum Myxococcota_A; class UBA796; order UBA796; family UBA796; genus UBA796. The sequence continues at coordinate 378 of CAZKOI010000634.1, forward strand.
CGCGCCGCAGCAAGACCAGGCCCGGGATTGAAATCGGCTCAACATCCCGACGCTGATTGAAGATCTTGACGGAGTAGGAACCAGAAGAGAACTGGTACTCGCCAGCCCGCGCCTGATCAATTTCGACGCTTGGTCGTGCCTCGAGGAGAGAGCAGACGTCCATCAGCACGCAGACGAGATCAACCACCCGGTCACCCGTTAGGCGAAGCCGGACAGCGCGAAGGTACGCAGCCTCTGAGAGAAGCTCGCACCCGGTACCGGAGCCTTCAAGTAGCGCCGTGCTTCCGTTGTGCAGCCAGCTCACAATCCCTTTGGACACTGAGTCTGGAAGCGTCGCGTTCAGACTGAGTTCCTCGACAATTACACCGCGATTGATGCAACCGAGAAGGCTGCTTTCAGTGTCGAGAGCGTTGTCGATATCGAGAGCCAAAGCCCCCTTCTCTTGAGATCCGCTCCCGATCGTTGCGTCGTTTATGACCAAGAGGTCTCGTGAACTCGTTCGGTACCGATAGGTCCGGTGTGCTAGCCCGTCGAGAATCGAGTTGACCTCCTCGAGGCCCTTACACACGCTGCGCGCAGTGTGAGACTTCCCGGCACCCGGGCCGCCGACCAAGAAGAGCATCCTCTGGTCTGAGCCACCATCAAGCCCACTGCGGAGCCACTCCGCGGCCTCGTCCACGGCGGGAGGTCTAGGAGCGGCCATGACTGAATGCGAACTCGAACCGAGATGTACTGCGACATTCCCTCCACCGGTCGCCTGACCCCAGAGTGCGTCCCACGACGAATTATCTGTGGAATTGTCCGCGTCTGCATGCTGCACCGATTCGCTCATTAGTCCAACCCTTTCCGGCACACAGTCCTGAGAGTAACTCATTCGATTTGGGATGACACACGGCCTGCCGTCGAGTTAATGGACCTCACTCCCCTCCGACAGGTCGAGAGCCCCTTCGGTGTCAAATCTTGGTCAGCCAGCGCGCAGCGTCACATGTTTCTTGCCGCTCTTCGCGAGAGAAACCAAGTCGTATTTAAATTCTCATAACGGTGAAACAGGAGCCTCCACAACCCTTCGGGACTTCAGAGGGGCACTTACGGCCTTGATACATCGACCCGTTTTTGCCTGGACCTTTCTTTCGCGACTCAGGTAGATCACACAGCGGCCATGCAGCAACTCGGTCCCACACAGACCGCTATCGAGAGTCACGACACTTGCGACGCAAACGTTGCAGAGCCACGAGGAGATCCACCTAATGCCGAGCGTGACGGCGGGCGAGGC
>CAZKOI010000635.1:0-1637 GCA_964554315.1 uncultured Enterobacterales bacterium
TGCGATCGCAAGGGCCACTTGCTCCGCGGCGAGACCAACGATGCGTGGCTGCACCGCCTTGAGTGTCGCGAGCGCACCCTCCGCATCTCCAGACGACGCCTGAGCGTTGGCGTACTGGCTGGCCGCAGACCACCCGAGGACATCCTCCAGACCTATGGCATTCGCGGAGGCGAGAGCGGCCTTGGCCTTGTCCGCGTCTCCCGAACGTTCCCAAGCGGAGGCGGCCTTCATCCATGCCATGACGGCAGCGGTTCCGTTGGAAGCCGCTGCAATCGCCTCGTATCGCCGCGCGCCTTCCTCGACGTTGGCTTTGACGTTCGCATCGAGCCCTGTGCCGCCCAACTTGAGGAACTCCGTCGGCGATTGTGCAGGCATGCGCCGATCAATGTCCGCGATCTGATCCTGAAATCCACGCTGCTCATTCACCTTGAACGAGCTGTACTCACCCACGCCCAGCACACCAAGGAGCACCGCAGCGACCGCCGCAAGGCCTACCTTCCAGTGTCCGAGCAGCACATTGAGCACCTGCATCTGCGCCTTGAAGAGTACGTCCTCTTCGTGGTCCGGGAAAGGCACGGCGTCGCCACCGCCAAGCCCGTCTTCACCGGCACCGAGCACCTCATCGGGGGCGATGGCTTCGTTGCTCTCAGTTTCCTTGCTACGCGCTGCTGCGCGACGTTCCTTTCGGTTGGCCACAGCGGATCTCCTCAATCTAAGACCTAGACGTCTATCCTGTTGAAGCCCAACGACCACCACTGACGCACATCGGACTTTCGGGAATCGACCGGAACTGATATGAAAGCTCATGCGCTCACGTCCCGCTCTTGCTGTCCGTATCATCCCGAGGGTCATTGCCTGTGCGGGTTCGTTGGCCATGTCAGGCTGCGCTGACTGGCCGCGATACGACCATAAGCCCTCCGTGAGTTCCGACGCGCTCAGTCCCGGAGACTCGCCGAAAGACGGCGTCAAGATCGCGTGGAACGATCCTGACCTCGAGGACGACTCTAGCGGGCTCGACATGGAGAGCGTCGGCCTCCAGTTAATGGAAGGACACGTCGGCGTTGGGATTCTGGACGGGATTGGCTGGGATGCCGGCGGAGTGCCCGATCGAATATCGGCCTGTGACAACCCCCTCGCTTTTCCACCGGACGCCCCAGGCACATACATCGGCGATGTAGACTGGATCCGAATCACCCCAGAGGAGACGGGTGTGTTGTGCTTAGACCTCAAGGCGTCTTCATCACCAGAGAGCGAGGAGGATGTCGAGACAGCACGCCTTGATGCCGTACTCTACACCCTGGATGACTGCGGTGAGCCTACCTCAATCTTCGTTCATGATGGGACCGCAGATCCGATCGGCGCAGACCTTCCTATGGGTCGTGTTGGATGGGCGATTGGGGTCGAGGCACAAAGTGACCTTGCCATCGGCCTAGCCGGCTTCTGGCCAGACTCGGACGCGATCCGCGTGTCGTGGACCGCCAGCATTTCGCTTGTTCCCGGTATCGCCTCTGCCCCCGGGGCCCTTTGCCCGGAGCTGCAATGATGCGCGCCTTGACTGTGACAGCGCTCGCGCTCGGTTCACTGCCCGCGAGTGCCGTGGAGTACCGCAATGTCACCTTGGCCGATGGTCGGACTCT
>CAZKOI010000636.1:0-1616 GCA_964554315.1 uncultured Enterobacterales bacterium
CATCCTTCTGACGCTGGTGATGGTCGACCCGATGGTGGCCTTGTCTTCGCTGCTCGGTTTTGGCGCCCTCTACCTGCTGATCTCCTTGCTGACCGAGAAGCAGCTTGCGCGGGACAGCGAACACATCAGCCGCGCATCGACCGAAGTCGTGAATGTGTTGCAGGAGGGGCTGGGGGGTATTCGTGAAGTGCTGCTGGACGGCACGCAATCCATTTACAGCACCGCCTATCGTCGGGCCGACGCCAACCTGAGAAAAGCCCAGGCCAATATTCAGATCATTAGTATCGGTCCCAGGTTTGTCATAGAAGCGCTTGGGATGATCCTCATCGCGGTGATCGCCTACGTACTCACCAACCGACCGGGTGGTTTCGTGACGATGATTCCGGTAATGGGCGCGTTGGCGGTCGGCGCACAGAGAGTGTTGCCCTTGTTGCATCAGTCCTACTCCAGTTGGGCATTGATATTGGGAAACCGCGATTCTCTGCGTGATGCCCTGGATCTCCTAGACCAGCCGCTTGTCGAGGACGGTGGGTCTTCGTTAACGCCTGTCGGCATCAAGTTCAACCAGGCGATCCGGCTCGATAGGGTCTCCTTTCGATATGCTCCTCAAGATCCTTTGGTTCTCGGCAATCTGAGCCTCTCGCTCAAGAAGGGGGAGAGAGTTGGATTCGTTGGTGCCACAGGGAGCGGAAAAAGTACCTTGATAGACATCTTGATTGGGCTGCTGCAGCCGACCGAGGGTCGTCTTCTTATCGATGAGGTGGTTTTAAGCACGGTCAACGGCAGAGCATGGCAAGCCCGAATTGCGCATGTTCCGCAAGTGATCTTCCTGTCGGATGCAACGATTGCAGAAAACATCGCATTTGGGGTGCCGCGCGATGAAGTCGATCTTGATCGGGTCAAAATTGCGGCAGGACAGGCTCAGATTTCGAACGTCATCGAGTCCTGGAGCGCTCAGTACAACACCCGGGTTGGAGAGAGGGGCGTCAAGCTCTCCGGTGGTCAGCGGCAACGCATTGGCATCGCTCGGGCGCTATACAAACAGGCGGATGTCATCATCTTCGATGAGGCGACTAGTGCACTAGACAACGAGACGGAGCAGGCCGTCATGCAGGCTATCGAAGGTCTCGGGGACCATCTGACGATTTTTATAGTCGCCCATCGCCTGACGACACTGAAGAACTGCACCCAGATCATCGAATTGCAGAACGGTGAGCTGAAACGGATCGGAAGCTATGCTGACATTGTTGAACAAACCGGCCAGTTGAATGTGTAGCTTGGCACGCGCGAAGCGAGCGGCCCCGTTCCTCGATGGCGATGGTGTGATCAATGTATAGACCACGGCCATGTGCGGATCGGAATGCTGCGCGAGGCTCTGCGGTACCTCGCCGATCCTGGATTATGGAGATCCTGAATTGAAGTTACTCGTTCTGGCTGGAGGCTTTGGTACCCGTCTGCACTCCGTGCTACCGGGCACGCCGAAGGCCCTGGCGCCGGTAGGGGGAGTGCCCTTCCTCGCGCTGCAACTTGAGAGCTGGGTTGCCCAGGGAATCCGTTCCTTCGTTTTTCTTCTCCACCACCATGCCGATCAAATCACGGGATTTCTGGACAAGAGC
>CAZKOI010000637.1:0-1613 GCA_964554315.1 uncultured Enterobacterales bacterium
CATCGGCGTCCACGCCTCACACGGTGGGTTGATGGCCTCTCCTGCAACCATCAGACAGTAGGGCGTCTGAAGATCGGGACGGGCCATCAGCCCGTGGTCTGACAGGGCCGACAAGAACGCCACGAGCGCACTCTTTTCGCCCGGGCTCAGGTCAAAGCCCGTCAGCGCCGAGGCCTTGAGCGGGCTCTCCGCCCCGTCGCCCGCAAAGTCGGGGTGCGCCACCTCGCGACCGCCTCTCGCGTACGCCTCAATCACAGCCTCCAAGCTCAAGCTCGAGCCATCGTGCGACCACGGTCCAGAGTCGGCCACACCGCGAAGTGACGGAATTCGAAATCGCCCCATGTCGGCCGGATCATCGGTCACGGCCGCGAGGCCCGGCTCGGCTTCTGGATAGGCGCCCTCGCCGTCGAGATTGTACAGCCCGGTGTTAGCGTAGCCGTGCCGAGGTCCCCCGAGGCCTGAGGCGGCGGAAGGCTCATCAAAGAAGATTCCACCGTGGCAGCCATCGCACTCGAGCCGAACAAAGAGCTCTCGCCCCGCCTTCGCCTCGGCCGACATGGCATCATCCTCTCCACGAAGCCACCGGTCGTAGGGGGTGTTTCCACCGACAATGGTTCGCTGAAAGCTGGCGAGAGCACGCCCGATGTGCTCGATCGTGATCGGCTCTGAGGCTTCGGGGAAAGCGGCCTGAAACATCGGCGGATATCGCTCGATCGATCGCAGCCGCTCCACCAGGCCATCGGGCGTCATGCCCATCTCGACCGGGTCCTCCCCAAACAGGGGCACATGCCACTGCTCCTCGAGGGCTCGAACCGTCGGATCGCGCCAGGTGAGCCGCTCGCGGTAGCCCACATTGATGAGGCTCAGCGTGTTTCGGGTGTGCGTCTCTCCTGTGGCTCCCACAGCACGCGAGAAGCCGTCCGTGAACCCCTTTGCGGGCTCATGGCAGATCCCGCAGGACCGCTCGCTGTTGCGACTCATTCGAAAGTCGTGAAAGAGGTACCGCCCGAGCTCGATGCGCTCCGGCGTCTGGGGGTTCTCGGCCGGCACCACCATCTCCGGAAAGAGCCGTACCGACGCCAAAGCGGTGTCCGTTCCCCCCCCCGACCGGCACCCCGACAGGAGCAGCAAAAGCGAGAGCGAGAGGGTCAGATCTTGTAGACCGTGAACCACGTCTCTGCCGGTGATCCCTCCGCCACGCGGATGGTGTAGGAGCCCCACTCGTGGAAGAACCACAGGTGATCCGTGATGCCATCCTCAGGGCAGCTCCCGGCGGTCTTTCGAACGTCTCCTTCCTCCGCCACATAGACCTCGTAGACCGCAGCCTCATCCGAAAAGATGCGCACAGCGCTCATCCAGTCCGGCACCTCGACCTGCAGGTAGCCATCGCCAGACTCTGGCATCTGCAGCACAAACTCGTTGGTCGTATCGAGGGTGAAGGAGGCCATGGCTGCCTCATCGGCGCTGGACGCAAGGACCAACGGTGTCGCCGAACCGAGGGCGTGCAGGTCGCAGACGGCAGCAGAGACGTCATCATCGACCCCCATCGGGTAGCTCCCATCGGCGTCCGCATCGGCATCCGCGTCCGCATCGGCATCCGCGTCCGCATCGGC
>CAZKOI010000638.1:0-1610 GCA_964554315.1 uncultured Enterobacterales bacterium
CTTTCGTTTTGCCCCCTCGCCGACCGGCTACCTGCACATTGGCGGCGCCCGCACAGCGCTGTTCAACTGGCTCCTGGCCCGCAAGCACGAGGCGGTCTTCCTCCTCCGGATTGAAGACACTGACCGCGCACGGTCAAAGCGAGAGCACGAAGAGCAAGTCCTGCGTGACCTGGCCTGGATGGGGCTCAACTGGGACGAGGGGCCCGATGCGGGTGGCGACCGCGGCCCCTACCGCCAGTCGGAGCGTCAAGGGCGCTACGACACCTACGTCGCGAGAATGCTGAGCGAGGGCACGGCCTATCGCTGCACATGCAGCAAGGAGCGCCTCGAGCAGGTCCGCGAGGCCGCCCAGGCCAAGGGCGACAAGCCCAAGTACGACGGGCACTGCCGGGAGAAAGGGCTGGGTCCCGACTGCGGCGACCACGTGGTGCGCTTCAAGGCCCCCCTGGACGGCGAGACGGTGGTGGCGGACCTCGTGAAGGGCGACGTGACCTTCAAGAACGAGGAGCTCGACGACCTCATCATCCAGCGCACCGACGGCTCGCCCACCTACAACTTTGTGGTGGTCATCGACGACCACGAGATGGGGGTGACGCACGTCATCCGCGGCGACGACCACCTCAACAACACACCCAAGCAGCAGTTGCTGTACGAGGCATTGGGCCTTCCGGTGCCCCAGTTTGGCCACCTGCCCATCATCCTGGGCGACGACGGCGGCAAGATGTCGAAGCGCCACGGCACCACCAGCGTGGGGGCCTACCGAGACAATGGCTTTCTGCCGGAGGCGCTGTTCAACTACCTCACGCGGGTGGGCTGGGCCTGCGGCGACATGGAGCACTTCACGGCCGCGGAGGCCATCGCCGTGTTTGGGCTCGACGGGGTCTCTAAGACCGGCGCGAAGTGGGACATGGACAAGCTGACATGGCTCAACCAGCAGTGGATCATGGGTCTGGAGCCCAGCGACCTGGCCGAGCGCGCCGTGCCGTACTTCGAGGCTGCGGGGATTCAGACCGATGAGCGGCTGCAGGCCGCAGTGACGACCGTCCAAGCCCGGGCCAAGACCATGGTCGAGCTGGCTCAAGCGGCGGCCTTCTACTTTACGCCCGACGACGCGCTCTCTTGGGACGAGGCCGCCATCGGCAAATTCATGAAGGCATCCACAGGTCCGCTGCTGCGAGATCTGGCGGACGCCCTCGAGGCGTCCCCGGAGTGGACCGAGGCGGCACTTGAGCCCTTGGTGAAGGACTTCTGCGAGTCCCGCGAGGTCGGACTGGGCAAGGTGGCGCAGCCCATTCGCGTCAGCATGACGGGCCAGAAGACGGGACCGGGCCTGTACGAGATGCTCGTTGCCGCCGGCAAGACCATGGCGCTGAGGCGAATTCGTGCAGGCGCGGATCGCTGTCCGCAGCCCGAGGCTTGACACCCTTTGGTGTGCCTCGTTAGACCCCGTGGCCTGCATCATTTGGCCCTCGGGTCAAGCGGGTTAACAACCGAATAGGCTCCCATCGTCTAGTGGCCAAGGATGCCGCCCTCTCACGGCGGAGACACGGGTTCGACTCCCGTTGGGAGTACCATCTGCCCCTCGGATCTTAAGGTTCGAGGGGCTTTTT
>CAZKOI010000639.1:0-1610 GCA_964554315.1 uncultured Enterobacterales bacterium
CCGCGATGACACCAGAGGTGACGGTGTGTGCGGGAGTTGAGAGCGCGTACTGGTTGTTCTCGCAGAGGAACAGGACCGGGAGGTTCCACGCGCCGGAGATGTTCATGGCCTCGTACAGGGCGCCCTGGTTCGCCGCCCCGTCACCGAAGAAGGCAAGCGAGACCTTGCCGTTGCCCAGGACCTTGGACGACAGTGCCGCACCCGTGGCAATCGGGATGGAGGAGCCAACGATGCCGGATTCACCCAGGCTTCCTACGTTGAAGTCCGCGAGGTGAAGTGAGCCTCCTTTGCCACCGCAGACGCCCGTCCCCTTGCCCACCAGCTCTGCCATCAGGGGGCCCAGTGGGGAGCCCTTGCCGATGGGATGCCCGTGGCTGCGGTGGTTGCCCGACATGTAGTCGGAGTCGCCCAGCGCCATGCACGCACCGACCACCTGTGCTTCCTGGCCGATCGAGGTGTGCACGGTGCCAGGGATCTGACCGCGCTTGACCATCTTGGAAGCGCGCTCGTCGAAGTGTCGAATGCGGAGCATGCGCCGCTGCATCTCCAGCAGCACATCTGTCTCGAGAGACATCATTCCTCGTTTCGCATAGATATTTTTACAATGCATGATGATTCTTCCATAGGCAAGCGCCCGCCACAAGGCCTTTGCCGCGGAAGATTCCGCCTCTACCCCCCGCCCTCGACCAGGAGCCCGCCAACCCCCTCCAGGACATAGGTGGGGCGCCGGTCGTAGGGCAGGCCCGCGACCATCTCGCGGGTGCTCTCCCCGGTGAGAACAAGTGCCGCATCCACTCCGGCATCCACGGCCATCGCCACATCGGTGTAGAGGCGATCACCGACCATGACGCACTCATCGGCCGTCAGACCGACAACCTCGAGTGCGGTCTGCAGCATCACCGGATCAGGCTTCCCGAGATTGACCTCGCATCGAACTCCCGTGCAGGCCTCAATAGCTGCCACGACGGCAGCGGCATCCGGCTCACCTCGACCACCCGGCATGGGGCAATAGGCATCAGGGTTGGTGGTGACAAGCCGCGCCCGCCGGTGCTGCCACAGAGCGTCAAAGGCGATCTGAAGTTTCCGGTAGTCAAACGAAGTGTCGTAGCTCGCCACCACGACATCGATATCCGCAGGCTCTTCCGACAGTTCACAGCCCGCTGCCACCACAGCACGGCGTAGCGGTTCTGATCCGACGACAAAGACTCGCGATCCTGGAGCCTCTCGGCGCAGCCATGCGGTGAGGGTGACCAGGGGATTCACGACGTCATCGGCAGTCGTGGGGATGCCAAGTCGAGTGAGCTTCTCCGCGTACATCTGCGGATCCTTGGTCGGGTTGTTGGAGAGGAAGAGGGTTCGCCGACCCAACTCACGCAGGCGCGTCACCAACGTGTGCGCACCGGGCAGCAATTCATCACCGAGGTAGATGGTGCCGTCCAGATCGAACAGATAGCCACCATAGAGACGAGGCCGCACGTGCACAGTGGAGGAAGCGCTCATGACGCGCTCCGATCGGCGACAGCGGTCTCCGCCAGCCGCTCGAACAGAGGCGCCATGGTGGGGTAGATGTCCCGGTAGACGGGATACAGCCGGTCATAGACCGCTCCCGT
>CAZKOI010000640.1:0-1607 GCA_964554315.1 uncultured Enterobacterales bacterium
TCTGGAGATTGATCATGAGCTGGCCGAGCTTGTTGAGGTGCTCCGAGAAGTCCGCGACGTTGCAGTCCGGATCGTCAACTTCTTCGCCATCGCCGATGGTGATGGGTCGGTAGAAGCCGCCCGTGGCCTTCGCCATATTGATCATCCTCACGACGCCGGGCTCACCGGGGCTCTCTGCGGGTTCGTTACAGTATTGGTCGCACTGCTCGCCTGCCGCATCGCATCGAAAGTCCGGTCCGATGAAGGCAAAGGTGACGTCCTTGTCGAACTTGTCGAACGCCCGCAGGTACGGCGTGATGTCGTCGCTGTTGCCGCTCTCGAAGAGTCCACCCGGCTTGGTCGATGAGGCTGCGCCCTGATTGGAGGAGTCGGCCGTATCGGTCACCACAATCACCACCACCTTGGAACCCTCTCGGAGCCAGCCGTCGTTGGACAGGTACCAGTCTGCGTCCTTGGCCGAGGCGCCCTCATCCAACTTGAGCGCAGAGCGGTCGTGCCAGCAAATGTCGGGGGGGTCCTCGACTGCGCGACACATTGCGAGCATGGCCGCCTCAATCGGGCTCTCGCCGGAGGCAGAGTGGCAGACATCTGAGTCGTTCCAGTCACCGCCATCTACGGGGTAAGTCACATCCCCGCAGAGGCAGTCCAAGTACTGACTGCTGACCTTGCCGGACTCGGTGTCCGGGTAGGGGCAGTCCCCTGCTGTTCCGGTGTAGGTGGCCTGGGTCTCCACCGATCCCCAGCACGCTGACCAGCACCCGATATGCTGAAGGAAGCGAAACTTCTCGTCCTCGTCGGACCGGCTGACCACGGGGTCCTCGCCCACGAACAGGCCGGCTTCACCGGGATCGTTCCCCGATGTCCAGCCGTCGCTCAAGAGATCGGGGGTGATGACCGCCAGGTTGTAGTCAATCGCTTCTGCTCGGTTGGAGGTGAAGGTGATGTAGTCGTTGACGGCGTCGGTGAGGTTCTCGGTCTGCTGGCCATAGGCATTGTCGCCGGCCAGTCCCTCGATGAAGGTGTCGAAGTTGGCCAAGAGTGCCGAAGCCTCCTCGGTTACGGATGATGAGTTGTCGACCACGAAGAGCACATCAACCTTGCCACTAAACGCGACCTGCTCGTCGCCTGTGACCAAAAACATCTCGTATTGGTTGCAGGCGGACAGCGTCATGGGCACCAGTGCGGCCAGCCCGGACACATGCAAGAGTTTCGACATGGTTCACCTCGCGGACAGGCGTAACCTGCCTGCCTTGGTCTCGACGTCGAGAATCGCAGGTCTCGCGCGCGCGAGCGGACAACATGGTGTCAAAAACGACGGATTGGGTCTGTCGGACACCAGAAAAAAAGGTTTGGGGGGGCGATAGCATAGGGAGATAGCCCTGTTTTCGTGGGCTGGGATTTTTTTTGCGGCTTCGCTGGAATTTCGCCTGAAGTCGAGAGAGGGAGGCCCGATGGAGAAGGCGTAAGGAGGCGACCATGCTGGCCACCGCAGAGATCACATGCACTGAAACTGACGACACCCGTGCTCCATGGCCGGTGGTGAGGATTCAATACGCAAACATTGAGGACTTCCTCGTCGACTACACCTCAAACGAGACCATCGGGGG
>CAZKOI010000641.1:0-1605 GCA_964554315.1 uncultured Enterobacterales bacterium
GATGAGCACCTCGAAGACCGCGCTCGTTAAGCAGTGCCAAGTCGTGGGCGTAGGGTTTTCCGTCTTCCCCCCGCTCGAGTGCCTGTTGGAGCTTACGCCGAAGACCACCCACCACTCCGGGAATCGAGGCGGGCTGTTCATCGGAGGATTCCAGCCTGGTTGCCTGTCGATCGACGAGCGAAAAGAGTGGACTGGGTCCCGATTCTTCATCGTGGGTGACGGTCACGACAATGCGCGAGGTGGCTCGTGACAGGGCGAGCACGAATACCCGCAACTCATCGTCGAGGACTGCTCGACGCTCATCAAGAATCTCGCCGGGTACGCCGCGATGGGCGTGCACCATGTGGTGGGCGCCTAAGAGTGACTCGCGGGGGCGCAGATCAGGCCACACACCCTCTTCAAGCCCCGCAACGATGACCAGGTCAAACTCCCGTCCGGCCACGCCGGGCGGTGTGGAAACCACGACACTCGGCCAGGCGGGCTCCGGTATGAGAACGTCGTCGGGGATTTCCGCGCCGAGCAAAGCGTCGAGAAAGAGCTCAAGGTTCGCACCGGGTTGGTTTTCGACAAAATCGGCGGCTTGCCGAAAGAGCGCCACGACAGCATCGAGTGCGCGCTCCGCGGGAGGATTCGCTCCGGCCCCCTGAACCGCCTCAGCCCACTGTGTGGCAGCCGGCGATCTATCCCACACCTTCCACAGCAGATCCACTACCGGAGAGTCCTCGGGAGCGCTCCGGATATCGTCAAGGATTGTGGCGACCCGCTGAGCTTTCCGCGACACTGCATCGGGCACCAGAGCAAAGCCGCCTCGGTGGCGCAAAGCATCGGCAATCATCTGGTCTGCCGGTTGGTAGGGCTCCTCCGTGTCAGCGGCGACGCGAAGGGCAAACCGGAGCGCGCGAAGCTCCTGCTGGGTCATTCCGCCATACACTCCAGCCATGGCATTCACTGCCGTCGCGGAGGTCAGCGGAAGTACCCCTCGACCCAGCGCAACCATGTCCACTAGTGCCCTCGCAGCTGGCTCATCGATCAGAGTCATTCCCGCCATCGCGGTGCGAGCGGGAACACCGTGGGCAGCCAGTGAGGACGTCAGGGAGCTCACTCGTGCGCCGCGCCTTGCAATCACAGCGATGCGATCCCAGGGCACGCCATCGTCGTGGTGGGCATCCAGGATGATGCGCGCAATGTCGGCTGCTTCCCGTGAAGAACTCGGCGCCACCAGGCTTTCTACCTGACCTGTCACGGCAGCGCCCGGGGCTTGACGCTGCAAACCCGCACCCGCGGTTCCGATTCGCTCCGTCATGCTCTGCACCACAGCGCGAATATCTGCACCGTGTCGGTAGACGGTGTCCAAAACAATCGGCTGAATACCCCATCGGCTCTGCAGATGGGACAGGGCTGAAGGCTCACTTCCCCGAAACGTACTACCCGACACATCAGGCTCGCCCGTTACGGTCACACCCAGACCGGCAACTCTCAGCGCGTCGAGGAATTCGAGTCCCGCCACCGTCAGATCGTGGGCATCATCCACTCCGATATGCACCAGGTCTCGCCAGACTTTCGGCAAACCCTCCCGGACAATGCCCTCTGCCCGGCGAATAATCT
>CAZKOI010000642.1:0-1603 GCA_964554315.1 uncultured Enterobacterales bacterium
GCTTTGTTGCTGCCAGAGCCGACCGGACTCGTGGTGTGGCATGTCGTCGTAGCGACGGTGGGGCAGATAAATCGCCTCGATAGAGCGCCACACCTCAGCCCGGTCATGGGGAGTCATTTCCGGTGCTTCGTAGACTCGGTGCTGAAACTCGTCTACGGCGCAGCCGTAAGGCAAGAAGAGCAAAGCATCTTCGAGATGTCCCGTCCGATAGCGGTCCGCATCGTCACCGAAGAACACCTCCATGTGTGGATAGCTGAGGAACTCAAGCGACATGGAGTGAATCTCGGCCGCTTCATACGTCGGCCAGCGATAGATCAGCAGAGGCTGCGCGCGGGACGACCAGCACTGAAAGGCGTGGCCGCACTCGTGCGTGAAGACGTTGACGTCGTCCTGTGTGCCGTTGAAGTTGGCGAAGATGAACGGGACACCGTAGCGGGGGACGTCTGCACAGAATCCACCGCCAGCTTTGCCTGGCCTTGCCTTGAGGTCGAGAAGCTCGCAGTCCGTCATCATCTCGAAGAAGGACCCGAAGTCGCTTCCTAGATTGGCAAAGAGGTCGTGGGCTTGTCGGACCATCCAGTCGTGCCCCCCGAGCGGACGAGGAACTCCCTGTAGATCACGCACCGCCTCATCATGAAATCTGACCTCGCTGAGCCCGAGGGCCCGCGCGCGTCGCGCGTAGATTTTCTGAGTGAGAGGGACGATGCGCTCGCGAACCTGCGCTCGGAAGGTGCTCACATCATCCGCGGTGTAATCTGTTCGGTCCATCCGGCGGTAACCCAGCGGTACGAAATCGGGGTACCCCAAGACGGACGCCATCTCGTGACGAACACCCACCAACTCATCGTAGACTCGGTCGAGGTCGACGGCGATATCTCCGAGTGCATGGCTTCGAAGTTGTTGTGCTTCCAACCGAACTTGTCGGTCTGCGTGGCCGAAAAATCCCCGAAGGGTCGAGAGGTTGTGCTGCTCACCCTGAAAATTGACACTGACCTGAGCCATGAGCTCGGAGTACTCGGTGCTGAGACTGGACTCCCTTCGCTTCAGGTCACTGATGGCGGGCTCAAACGTACCAAGGAAGCAGTCCCAGAGGGCGAAGGCATGGCTTCCGAGTTTCTCCTCGAGTTCAGACCGCCAGGGGCTCGCCGTCACCCGCTTGAGGAAAGCCAGATTTGCTTCCAGTACCGCGGGCGTGAGGTCGTCGAAGAACACCTTCTCCTCCTTCGCGGCAGCGCTGGTCGTGTCTTGCTGAAAGTGGACCATGGCGAGCGTTTGGTTGCTCTGAAAGGTCACTTGGTGGGCATCCCACTGCTCAATGACTGCAATCTGTGCCTGGCTGGTTGGCGCTTCGTCCCATGCCTTCAGGAGGTCGGCGGCAGCCTGCTGGAGGTGCGCCTCGTTGGGACGCGAGTAGGGCATTTCAGAGAATTGAGGCGCTGGGTTCATGTCGGCTCCAAGTGGACGAGGAGGGAACCTAACGTGGTCAGTCTGATGTGCGCCCTAGTGTGCCCATAAGGGGTAGTTGGGTTAGGCCAATTACGTAGTGGGAGTTGGTGTCCTGGGACGACCCACAAGGAGACAGGCGATGAGCTGGAAATATCTG
>CAZKOI010000643.1:0-1602 GCA_964554315.1 uncultured Enterobacterales bacterium
GCTCGGCATCGTGAGCCCGAGCAGACTGTATGCGTAGGACGCTGTTGGTGGCCTTGGGCGTGGCCGTGTGCCACGGTGGCGACGACGTATCCAGCGTCAGCAGCGAACCTGACTCCATCTCCACCGACGTCTCCGCGGAGGGCAGCGTGTCGACCGCCGGACTGCTCAACGGTTCGCTTTCGCAACAAAAAAGCCGCCCCGAAGGACGGCCTTTTATATGGCTACCCAAGTACGGTGCCGGAAGTACGAGTCCGGTCTTTGACCGATTCAGGCTTCCTGTGCCGACTCTAGAGTGGAGCGGATCGCATCGTGAATGCTTGGTTCGTGGGCAGAGGGGTGAAGATCTTGGCGCTCGGAGTGGGTGTCGAAATACGCTCCCGTCACCCTGTGGATTTCAGAATCTGTTGCTGCCCATATGGTGGAACGGGCTGCATTTGCGGCGCTCTTGCCGCCGTCGTCCCGAAAGAAGAATCGAAAGAAAGGATACATCAGCTTCATTGCACCGGGTAGCGCACGAGCCGTCAGTGACTGCGTCATGGCCGTCGAAGCTCGACCAGGAAACACCACGTTGACGGAGATACCCTCGGACTCGAGATCCTTGGCGAGCGCCATCGACATGGCCTCCAGCACACTTTTGGAGTGGGTGTAGGTCATCAGGCCCCGAAAGCCTTTCTCGGCCTGGAGGTTCTCGGGGTCAACTCGGCCTGGCTTGTCGCCCCCGCTGACATTGATGACACGCGCATGAGGGGCGGCCTTGAGTGCGGGCAGTAGGGCATGGGTGAGCCGCCAAGGGGCCAGGACATTCACGGCAAAATGCATCTCGAAATCGTCGTCACTGGTTTGAAGCGTGTCTCCCAAGAATCCCGCGTTGTTGACAAGCACGTCGATTCTTTGAGCGCGTTTTTGAACAGCTGCCGCCAGACCGTCGATGCCGGCGATGGATGACAGGTCACCTCGAACAAAAGAAACCTCCGGGTTGCCGGCTGCGCTCTGGATGGCCTGAACGGCAGCCTCGCCACGCTCCACATTCCTTCCAGTGATCAGGACTCTGGCTCCAGTTTGGGCGATCCCAACGGCGCTGTGGAATCCGATGCCTCCTGTACCGCCCGTGATGAGGGCGGTGGGATGTTCTTGGGATGTCATGGTGCTCTCCTTCGTTAAATCGCATCTGTCCCGCCACACTGCCGCGGAAGATTTGAATTCTGGTGCCTGGTAAGATGTGAATCAAACGAAACAGAGGCAGGTGTGTTGAATAGGATTCATCAATGATTGCACCCGCACTGAGAGACATCGACCTCAACCTTCTGGTCATCCTGGATGTGCTGCTGCAGGAACGAAGCGTGTCGCGCGCGTCAGAACGTCTGCACCTCACGCCTTCCGCAGTCAGTCATGCTCTAAGACGCCTACGCAAGCTGTTCGATGATGAGCTTCTGGTGCGCGACGGCAGGCGGATGACCCCAACCCTGCGGGCCCAAGAACTCGGTGAGTCGCTTCCGCGAGCCCTACGCCACCTACAGAGCACCCTTGCCGCACCAGAGGCATTTGACCCCACGACCTCCCGGCGTACCTTTCGGCTGGCGGCCCCCGACTTCGCCGCTCCGA
>CAZKOI010000644.1:0-1600 GCA_964554315.1 uncultured Enterobacterales bacterium
GTGACCACCCATCAAGATCAGTCGGGTGGTGGCCACGGTGAGCGACAGACGAAACAGTGTCGTCGCGAGGAGCAGTGTGGGAAAGATCGAGAACTGCACCGGGTTGTTCACATAGAACGTCACCAACAGCACGAGAATCGACACGGTGATGGAGAGCGCCAGGAACATGTCCATCGCGAGGGCGGGCATGGGCACGACCATGATGACCATGAAGGCCATCAACGCACACGCCGTGACGATGTCACCTTGCGCCTTCAGGCGATCTAGGAACCCTCTATTTTCAACCG
The DNA here is from genome assembly GCA_964554315.1 of uncultured Enterobacterales bacterium. Classification (GTDB taxonomy): domain Bacteria; phylum Myxococcota_A; class UBA796; order UBA796; family UBA796; genus UBA796. The sequence continues at coordinate 288 of CAZKOI010000644.1, forward strand.
CAGAGCTGGCCACGAACTACTCCCGTGTTCGTCGCCCCTTCGGTCAGCCCTCTGAAACCTTTAGGACCGCCTTAAAAAATTTATCTCAGGGGTCATCTCGGAACTCCCTCGGGAGGGCCTTGACATCAGGGGTACGCCCCGAGTCCCCTGCCTCGTCCGATCGGAGCACTGTGAACTCCACCCGTCGGTTGATGATCATTGCATCCGGGTGGCTGTCGCGAACCAATGGCTTGTCCTCTCCGAAGCCCTTCGGGATGAGGCGGCCACCTTCGACACCGTTGATCTCAAGCCAAGCGGCAACGGCTTCAGCACGCGCTTGACTCAGGCGGCGGTTGTACAGCCGACTCGCTCGCGAATTGGTGTGCCCTTCCACCAAGAGGTGTTCGATGTCTGGGTTGTCGATCAGGACCTGCATCACCGCTCTCAGGACCGGCTCGGATGCGGGCAAGATCTCTGCCTTGGCTTCGCGGAAGAAGACCTGCTCGCGGATGACGATTCGGTTGTCGATGAGCTCGGCGAGCGGGCCCTCTTTCTCGACCTTCTCGATGCGCTCCATGATGACCGGGACCACCACCTGAGCCCGCTCGGGCTCAGGCTCGGGCGGGATGCCTCCGTACCCAAGGCCAACATAGGTCCGCCACTGAGATGCACCGACCCCTTCGCCCACGCCCATGGCCACTCCAGCCGTCGCAAACCCACCGCCAGGGAGGCGCGCCTTCGCTCGAACACCCGGCTCGAGAGGGAACGTGGTGAAGCCTGTCGACCCTTGAATGGCCAACTCCGCTCCGACTGCGACCGTGTCGTCGAGAACCGGGAGGAGGTAGTGGAGCTCCACGCCGCCTATCGGGCTCGAGCCTGTGCGGAGGTCACGTGCCGGCCGATTGAGCCCCAGCCGGAGCCCTGCGTTCACCGTGTAGCCAAAGCGACCAATTTCTTGAGCCATGGCGGCCAGTGCGCCGGCACCCCCACCGGGTGAACCGCCCCACCGTCCGGTCGAGCCAGTAGGCACCCACCCCAACCCTTGGAGTGCAACGCCGGGCCGACCACCCTTCGGCGGCATGAAGGCCCAAAGGACACCAAGCCTGGCATCCCCCGATGCAACAAATCCGCCTGCCGTGTCGTGACCGTATGCCGTGAAGGGATACGACACGTCGAATCTCAGCGCGTTCCCGTAGTCGTACCCACCGTATACATGCGTGGTGAGTAAAGCATCGACCATATCTTGGGTCCCCACCCGGTCGCGCTCCCTCAGAGGATGTGCAGCGTAGCTCACGACAATGCCTGCGTCCCACTCATCGCCGAGCGCTGGATAC
>CAZKOI010000645.1:0-1599 GCA_964554315.1 uncultured Enterobacterales bacterium
TCTCACGGTTGATGGCATCGATGCCGGAAATGCTGGACGGGCAGCCCGCGGTCCTGCGGACGGTTCCCTTGCGGATGACGCAGCAGGAGACCATGTTCAGCGAGGACTGGGATTTCTGAGTACTGACCGAATAGTTTTCTCCTAAACTTCGTCCATGGTGGCTCGCGCCTGGCTTGCTGGCGCATCGGTTGTGATCGTGTCCACTGCACTTCTCACTGGACCACAGGCACCGCGCACAGAGGCCACATCCGATTTGGTCTTCGCCTACACCGGGGCACCTCAAACGTGGACAGTTCCCGATGGCGTCACTTCCATAGACATCTCCTTGATCGGTGCGGGTGGCGGCGGTGGGCGGGCTGTGACGGGCAGCACCGCTTTCGGAGGCGGTGGCGGTGTAGTCACTGGAACGCTGACTGTCGTGCCGGGCGACACGCTCACGCTCATCGTCGGTCAAGGCGGGATCAACGACAACGTGTCGAATTCGCAAAATCGGAACTACCGGTACGGCGGCGGCGCCTCGGGGGCCGGCAACACCCGTTACACAAACGCGTGGGGTTCCGGTGGTGGTCGGACCGCAGTGCGCTCCTCGAACTCCGTCTATGGAACCTCCGGCGACATACTCACCGCCGGCGCCGGCGGCGGCGGCGGCTACGACGTCACACGAGCAGCGGGCGGAGCCGGTGGCGGAACCTTGGGTGCCGACGGCAGCCCGGGTGCCACCAGGAGCGGCGGTGGCGGCGGCACGCAAACAACTGGTGGCAACGCAGGTGGTCCCACAGAGCCGGGCGTCGCCGGTGAGCAATACGCGGGTGGCTACGCCGCTACTAGCGGCGGATTGTCCGAAGCTGGCGGCGGTGGTGGTGGCTACTACGGAGGTGGCGGCGCGGGAGACAACGGCGGCGGCGGTGGCGGGTCGAGCTACCTCGGCAATGTGTCGTACTTCATCGGATCGACAACCGCGGGCAGCGGGCGCGCGCCCGGCACGAGTACCTGGCCCAGCGCATGCGGCAGCACGCCAGGTCGCGGCGCCGATCCAGGGAGTTCCTCAACTGTTGGTATCGGAGGTCACGGTTGTGTGGTGATCTCTTTCACTGGCTCGTCGAGAAGCAGCGAAGCTCCCCGGATCCCCCCACCGTGGCTTCAGGCATACGGCCGACCAACAGCCGACTCCATTTGCACGGAAGGTTGGAATCCCAGTTGGGCTATGTGGCCGAACGATCACATCGGCGGCTTCACCTGCGAACGTCGCATCGAATACATCAATGGGGAATGGCAGGAACGTCCCGGCTTTCCTTCGTAGGGCGGTGCGCTCTTTGCACATTCGAACAAATCTCGTGTAAGTCGCAGCCAGTAGTGCTGCGTGTGGTCGTCGTTCTCCATGAACGAGGACGCCGCCTGGACTCGATGTGGACTGCGAGCTAGCAATTTCGACCGGAAGGAGACGGTCTACCGGGTATTGCGCCACTGACACCGTCGACACCTGGCAAGGTGCGCAGGTGGCCAACACATCCAGTCAATTGGGTCGCACACAGGCTCAAGGTCCGCGTCGCTGGTGGATCGCCGGCGCCCTCTTCATCGTCTGGCTCCTGGTGATGCTGG
>CAZKOI010000646.1:0-1598 GCA_964554315.1 uncultured Enterobacterales bacterium
CCCCGTGTGTGACTCCATGAAACGCAACGCCATCACAATTCCTGCTTGATAGGCCTCACGACTGTGGGTGTCGTGGGTGATGGTGAGTGTTTCCCCCACGCCACCGAATCTCACTTCCTGCTGAGCGAGCACACCGTTGAGCCGCAGCGAATGAACGGGGACTCCCTGCACCTGCTCACCCCTGGCGCTCTGGTTGGAATGAGGAGCAATGATTCCGCCGCGGTCTCGCCGTACCGCGGCGATTTCCTCCGCGGTACGAACAGCAGTTCCACTGGGCGAATCTGCTTTTCCGGCGTGATGGGCCTCAACGATTTCGATGGATTCAAAATGCTGCGCCACGGTCGCTGACACCATCATCTGAAGGGTCGCACCGAGGGAGAAATTAGGAACAACGAAAACGCTGGAACCGGGTTTGTCGTCGATCGACTTGGCCAAAGCAGAGAGCCGATCCGCTGACCAGCCGCTCGTCCCCACGAGGACTTTGATGCCTTGAGCGATGGCGAAGTCGACGACCTGACCAGAGACGCCGGGCAGTGTGACATCGACCGCGATATCTGCCCCCAGCATGTCGTGGAGGTCAGAGCGGGAATCAAGCTTGGCGACCAGCTCCATCTCGGGCATGGCGTCGACGACCTGGCAGACCTGGCTTCCCAGACGTCCGGTAGCGCCGACGACGGCGACTCGAGTAGGCATGGGGTTATCCTACAAGCGCACTCCAGGGCCGGCTGTGGCTAGGACAGGCTCAGGAACAGCTTCTCTAAGTCCTCAACGCTGACATCGCCATCTTTTGCTGGCTTGCCATCTTCGGCAATGCACTCCTTCATCGCAGTGGCGATGATGGCAAAACCTGCCTTGTCGAGCGCGCTCGACACTGCGGAGAGCTGGGTGACCACCGAACGGCAATCCTTTCCCTGCTCGACCATTGAGATAACGGCGCCAAGTTGACCCTGCGCGCGACGGAGCCGGTTGATGACCGGCTTCATGTCGGTGGTGCTGTCCTCTGCCATGATTTCTCCTTCGTTGATTCCCTACGCTGCGCCCACAAGCTCTGGTTGGGTGGTGGCGGCCGTCCCCATCTGCCACGTGAGATAACCGCCATCCAAGTTGGCCACCTCGATACCGTGTTGCATCAGGATGCTGGCGGCAGTGTGACCACGCTGGCCCACGCGACAGGTGACAATCACCTTCTGTCCCTGGAATGACTCGACATGATCACGGAGCTCATCCAGAGTGATCAAATCAGAACCAGGAATAGCGCCACGCGAGTACTCCCCGTCAGTTCGAACATCGACGAGTCTCCAGCCCTCACTCAGAAGAGTCTCGACCTCATGCCACTGCACTGAAGGCTCACCGGAGGCACGATTCTCGTTGACATAACCCAGCATGTTCACGGGGTCCTTCGCGGACGCGAACTGTGGAGCGTAGGAGAGCTCGAGATCCATCAGGTCCGTCGCGGTCAACCCACCCGCCATCGCCGTAGCGATCACGTCGATGCGCTTATCGACACCTTCTTCTCCGACAGCCTGAGCGCCAAGAATTGCGTCTGTCTCTGGATCCACGATGAGTTTCATCGCCATCTGAACCGCATCCGGGTAGTA
>CAZKOI010000647.1:0-1596 GCA_964554315.1 uncultured Enterobacterales bacterium
CCGGCGCCCATCTTCGACACCATCCGTGCTCGAGAGCCGAGGATGATGGTGATGCTCGGCGATAACGTCTACGGCGATGATGAGACCGGAGACCCCTCGCTTCCGAACCTTCGCGCGGCCTACGGGCAGCTGGCACAAAACGCAGACTTTCGGCGGTTCGCGGCATCGGTACCCATCGTTCCTGTCTGGGATGACCACGACTTTGGTCTCAACGACGCCGGCGGGGAGTTTGCCTTCAAGGCTCAGTCTGAGGCGATATTCGAGGCCTTCTGGGGGGTAACTTCAGACGATCCTCGTGCAAGCCGAGAGGGGGTTCACACGAGCTACACCTGGGGGCCCACGGGAGAGCGCGTTCAGCTCATCGTGGTCGACACTCGAATGCATCGCTCCAAGCTGCAGAGAATGGGCTGGGGACAATTCTGGCGGAAGGGTCGCTATCGTCCGACTGACGATGTGCATCAGGCCGTGTTGAGCCGTGAGCAGTGGCGATGGCTTGAGGCGGAGCTCAACCAGCCCGCTGACCTTCGCGTGGTCGTGAGCAGCATCCAGATCCTACCCACCAAGAGTGGCTGGGAACATTGGGGACAATTTCCAATGGAGCGGGCCAAGATGATCGACCTGCTCCATCGTCGGGACAACCTCATCGTGGTCAGCGGAGATCGCCACTGGGCCAGCATGTACAAGGATGACTTTGGGATGCTCGAGATGACGACGACGTCGCTCAACCGCCCGGCTCGCCCGAGTCACCCCGAGCGGGACAAGTCCCAAATTCACAGGCCGATTGTCGCCGAGAATTTCGGAGAGATCGAGGTGGATTGGTCCAAGCGAGAGGCTCATGTGAGAGTGATCACTGCGGATGGTGCCGTGGCAATCCAGGAGTCTGTAGCCTTTTGATGTTGCTGCGGTTCATCGGTCGGCAATGGCGGACCCACACGGCGCGTATGCTTCGGTGACCTCGCCGTCGTCGTACAGTGCTCCGCACATCTCTTCGTTGGTCTCACTCCAGGTGTCCTCGACGGCAGTGACGTCACTGGCCACCATGACCAGATAGGCAAACTCGAACGACGCGCTGCTTTCGAGCGAACCGCTGGTCTTCACGGTGATACCCCAGTCAGCAGTGAGGCCGTCGGGATCGCAGGAACGAACGGGGCCCTCTTCCACCGAGCCAAACACGCCCTCGTAGGCCCCTAGGCGAATGTCTGATGAGCACCGGCCGACGCCCACGGCATTGCCCGTTATGGGGCCAACTGCGGTCATGAGCGGGTCGTTGTGGTCTGCAGCGAAGGTCACCTTAAAAGAGGATGGCGTCGCGGCATAGTCTTGGTCGGGGTCGGTGATCCGCTGAAAGGTGAAGTCGGTCGTCGCGATGCTCGTATCGCCCACCAGCTGGAAGTGGACCAGCATGGTCGGCTCGCCGATGTTCCAGACCTCTGTCTTCGTGAGGTGGAAGGGCGAGGGGGAGGCGTCGGTCACCGTGTAGCGGTGCACGGCGCCGACAACGTCGCCGTGCTCAACCAAGCCCGAGCACTCCACGGACAGTGTGTCGTCACCGAGGGGGTCACCGACTGCATCTCCGCGATGCAGGCGGGTGTCCCC
>CAZKOI010000648.1:0-1593 GCA_964554315.1 uncultured Enterobacterales bacterium
GCTTCAACTGGGACGTAAAGCGAAACCAGGGCAACTAGCCACCAACTCTTGACGAACTCCCAGCCCCAAAGACGGACGTCCCGACTAGCGAAGTTCTCACCTTTCGGGGAGAGGGAATGCGCGTCTGGTGTTGAGGGCGCGCTCACATGCCCTCAGCATTGATTGTGTAACCAAAGACCAGCGCACAAAAAGCTCGGCGATCCGGTCCCAACTGGAGTCCAATCGGAGAGTCAACATCATCACAACTGATTGTGACCGACTGTTCAGTTTCGCCGTCCAAAGCGACGAGCACGGTCTCGCGGCCACCCATCAGTGTGGTCGTGACCTCGTCTACGGAAGTCGTCACGGTGACCCGACGCTCCCGGTCGCTCGCCGCCACGAGGGGACGGAGTTCGATCTCCACCGAGGTGGGAGTAATGCCATCTTGAACGGCGAAACGTAAGTCCGCGGAGAGCTGAGCCATCCAGGCCCCGGCTTCAGTTGGATGCAAGAAGCCGAGTCCAAGAGTTGAGGACGCTGGGTCGTTGAGGACTGTCCGGAGAAATACATCTGTGGGCATGACGCGCTGTGCTGCAAGATCAGCACGCGCCGCCTCGATGTCTGACCCATCGGGAGCGCGAGAGGACGGTTGGCTTGCTCGTACAACAAGGAATCCGGTCAGCATGAGAAGTGCGAGGAGGACACACCGAGCGGGCAAACAAAGCCCCGCACCGCTGTCTCGATACGGCGATATCCGGCCGCCAGCAGTCCGGGCCTTGCCGGCGCTACGGAGCGCATTCCTCGTCACGGCGCTGCCTCAGTCCAGACCGCCATGGCGTACACCTTCACGCAGAGTTTTCTCACGTCTAAGGAACTTTGCTCGTCCGATGGATTATCCAGACTGTCACAAACGAGTTCAACAAGTTGCTCAGAGGTCGTGGGGAGATTGACAAAGACACGGGCCCCGTCGGCGCTCAGTTCGACAGTTTTCTCGTCAATCGCTGAGCGCAGAGTCAAGGTGCGCGAAGCCTGCCCGGCACGGAGCAATGGGCTTACCGAGAGCTCTAACGACAAGGGCATGCGTTGAGGTAGTTCCCCTACCGGCAGGTAAAAAATCAGCTGGGCTTCCTTGGCCCGAACCCAGGTTCCGTCTTCCTCCGGTGGCGCAAAACCCGGTCCAAGCACCCAGCGGTGGCTTGAGTCATCGTTAAGGAACAGGAAGTCTCCCGGCGTGACTGACCGAAGGCTCCTTAGTTCTTCTCTCAGGCTGTCGGGTTCATCAGCAGTTAGAACTGCAGGATCGCTGCCGATCACGAAGGAAGTTCCGAGTAACGTGACTCCCAGAAGGGTGAGCACAGTGGCTCCGAGTCGGTACAAGTTAACGAGGGGCACCACGGGCGAGATGCGGTTAGCGAGCGGGCCGGTCAGCGGTCCGCTCGAACCCAGAGCAACTTCGTGCAGAGCGTGCGTACGTCCGGGCTAATCCCCAGATCGACTGGAGCGTCGATCGAATCACAGTTGATCTCGACCTCCTGACTTGATTCACCATCCAATGGGACGCTCACAGCTTGACCGCCTCCGGTGAGAAGTACCTCGGTCTCACCGAGCGAAGTC
>CAZKOI010000649.1:0-1585 GCA_964554315.1 uncultured Enterobacterales bacterium
TGGTGGTGCGGGTGCGCCGGTTCTGCGCACGCTTGACGCGGGCCATGGTGGACTCCTTTGGAGGTTCCTGCCGCTTCCCAGCCGACCTCGGACGAGGGGCGGTGACGGCGAGTCGCTTGGATGTTTCCCGAGAGGGGACGCCGGGCCGCGGACTGCGGCGACGACGGTTGCGTCCGGAGACGCTGGTCCGGCTGGGCGGACCGTGCCCGAGGGGCGGATGCTGCGGAGCCGCAGCGGTTGCCGATCAGTGGTTGGGCAGCAGCTTCGAGACGAGCTTTGCGTCGGCATCGCACATCACACCGGAGTGGCGTGCCTTGCGCTTCATCGTCTTTTCCTTGTTGGTCTGCATGTGGCGCATCTTTGCGCGCTTGAAGTTCACCTTGCCCTTGCCGGTGAGCTTGAAGCGCTTCTTGGCGCCGCTGTGGGTCTTCATCTTGGGCATCGGGATGCTCCTGGCGGGCGGTGCCGCCTACTTGGACTTCTTGGGACCGAGGATCATGAACATCTGGCGGCCTTCCATGCTCGGACGCTGCTCGATGACTGCGAGATCCTCGCAGGCCTCGTACAGCTCCATGCATCGCTTGTTGCCGATGTCCCGGTGGGCCATCTCGCGGCCGCGGAAGCGGACCGTGACCTTGACCTTGTCGCCGGCCTCGAGGAACCGGCGGGCGTGCTTCACCTTGAACTCGAAGTCGTGCACGTCCGTCTTGGGACGGAGCTTGACCTCCTTCAGGCTGACGACCGACTGGTTCCGCTTGGCTGCGGCGTCCTTCTTCTTCTTCTCGTACTTCAGCTTCCCGAAGTCGCCGAGACGGCAGACGGGTGGACGCGCATTGGGCGCGACCTCGATGAGGTCGAGACCGCGGTCTTTCGCCAGGATGATGGCGTCTTCGGTGAGGAACTCACCCAGACGGGTACCTGCCTCGTCGATGACGAGGACGCGAGTGACGCGGATGCGGTTGTTGACGCGGGGACCGTTGAGCTCAGGCTCCATCGGCCTCCGACGTCCGCGGGGAGGACGCCGCAAAGGGACTCCGGGGGTTTGGGAACGAAAGGAGGGCTGCGCGCGCGCAGGCCAGACAGTGGGAACGCGGGTAGCCGGTGCCGCTCGTGGTGTCAACGCGCGGGGCGGCGGTGCCGTCCGATCCGGGTCTGGCAGACCGGGCGGGGTCCGCAGGAGGACGGAGCCCCTGGAAAAGGAAAGCGCCGGAGCGAAAGCTCCGGCGCCAGGTGGTAGGCATGGGCGGATTCGAACCGCCGACCCTCGCCGTGTCAGGACGATGCTCTCCCACTGAGCTACATGCCTTCAGCGCTGGCGCTTTATGAAGTCCCCTGGCGGCCGTCAAGCGATTCGGATCGAGTTCTGCGGAGAGTCGGTCCGAGCTCAGAGCGGACGCCCGTTTCCGATGACCTCGACGAGAATGCCCCCCAGCTCGCTGGCGACAGCATCCGGACGCACGGTGGTGCCGGTCAGGGCCTCCAAGCTGGTGACCCCGGCGTCCCGGATCCCACACGGAATGATGAGCGCGAAGCCAGAGAGGTCGACGCACAGGTTGAGTGCCAGGCCGTGCATGCTCACCCCATG
>CAZKOI010000650.1:0-1577 GCA_964554315.1 uncultured Enterobacterales bacterium
CCGTTCGAATCAAAGTATGCGGTGTCGCCGTTCTCCGACGTGTGGTGTATCGCCAGATAGGCCTTGCCGTTGTTCTCGAGACGAACCGCGAGCGGTCTGCCAAGCTTGGCAAAGCGCCCCTCGTTGTACAGTTCCTCGATCACCATCTTCACCTTCGCTCCGGGCTGCAGCTCGGTGTTGAAGTCCACGTCGAACTCGAAGACGCTGGCTATGTTCGCGATGTCTCCCGCTCGGAGACCTGCTTCTGCTGCTGCACCCCAGAGGGTAGACGCCACAGAAAACTCCCGAATAGCCTCTGTTGTTTCGTAGGTGATGGTGTCGATTTGTGCCGTCCACTCCTCTCCAGCCTGGGTCACTCGGACGGTGTTGTCCTCATCGAGCGGGTAGTGAATGGCGAAGGGGGTCGACTCTCCCTCTCGGATCTTGAACGTGATGGTTCGACCGGCGCGAATCTTCGCCAAGTCGTACACAGGGAGGCTTCCCTGGTGGACGGCATTGACCGGTAGACCCACGTTACCCAAGATGGTGCCCAGGGTTTCGCCCTTGGCAATCGTGTGGAGAACATCAAAGACCTTCGGCGGTGGCGGGGGCTTTGGGGTCAGCTTGGCGGCGGGCAGGGGAGGAGGGGCGTCCGAACCATTGCTCACCTGGTAGGTGATGGCCGCGACCACGCATCCCAGTACAGCGAGGGGAATCCAGCGGGGCATAATCTTTGGGGGATGAGGGGATGTGCTCAGGGGGATCAGCGAGCAGCGGGGAACCAATTGAAGAGTACGACAGCGAGCAGTAGGACGGCAAGGGCGCCGACCGTGCTCCCAATGAGAACGCCACGAAGGATGGTGACGTTGGGAGCCATCTCTGCAGCAGGCGGAGAGCCCACTCTCTTAGGCATAACAGATTCGACAGGAGGTGGGGTGGAGCGCGCAGAGGCATGGCGTGCCTTCGGGACCGGCGGTGCCACCTTTGATGTTGGCGGATCCAGGGTCTCCATGAGGGCTTCACGACCGGCAATCTGCGTCGGGGCCTCGTCCGTCGACTCTTGGCGAGGCTCTGGACGAGCCGGCGCCCTCCCTCGAGGCCGTCGCTCGGTTGCCGGTGTCGCCGTGCTGGTCGACTCGGGAAGGGTTGCGGTCCCCACCTGAATCTGCTTGCCGAGGATACGCTCGGTGTCCGGCGAGAGCCCACGTTCACTCAAGAGCTTAGGCACCACCTCTGCAGCATAGCGGCGTAAGCCCGGACCACGGAGCTCATCGGCGATCGCCAACAGGGCCTGCTCTGCCGCCTTGCATGTTGGTCGCTGTTCGGGCTCCCAATGCAACATCCTCGTCAACAGGTCGGCCAGGCTCTGGTGCTCATCTCCGAGTAGGGAGAGCCGGTCTGCCATACGCGCGTTGTGTTGGTCTTCACGCAGCTTCGGTTGCCCAAAGACCTCACCCGTCACCAACTCAAAGATGGTCAGCCCGATGCCGTAGACGTCAAGCGCAGGGGTAACCTCGCCGGTGATGATGTAGTCGGGAGCCATATAGTTCAGGGTGCCCAAAACCATCTGGCCGGTGGTGCTCTCGCGCGCTGCGAAC
>CAZKOI010000651.1:0-1575 GCA_964554315.1 uncultured Enterobacterales bacterium
CCGGAGGTCGAGGTGCCCGCGGCTGAAGCGGTCGAGCCCGAGAAGCCTGTCGCTGAAGCGGTGGCGGCGAGGACCACAGCAACAGAACCGCCTGCGGTCAAAGCGGCTAAGGTTGCCAAAGCGACGAAGGCAGCCAAGGCTGCGAAGGCTGAGCGTATCCGCTCGGGTGGGGCATCTGCGGCGGGCTCGCCTTGGACTGGGAACACCGCGGCTGCACCTGCTCCGGCACCCACGACGGCCGCCAACCCGTGGGGCGCGCCAGCAGAGACGCCATCCCGCGGTCGTCTCACCATCACCACCGATCCTGCTGGAGCGATGGTGTTTGTGGGCGACCGCCGAATCGGCAAGAGTCCAACGCAGACGGAGGTCAGCTACGGGACACACAATATTCGGGTGGAGATGAAGGAACACAAGACGTCGTCACGGACCGTGAACGTTCAGGCGTCAGAAGTCTCCGTGCCGTTCCGTCTTGAGCTGACCAAGGTCATTGGGCGCTGCATGTTGCTGGGTAACCCTGGCTCTGAAGTATTGATGAACGGCAAGAGGGTCGGAACGCTACCTGCGACGGTTGACTGCGCGTCGGGCACCCATGGCTTCAAGGTGACTCCACCGGGTGGGACAAGCTTCCAGATCTCGCGCAGTGTGAATGTGCAGCGCCCCGGAGACAGCGTCACCGTCATGCTGAACCCCTAGGGGATCGCAGAACTCGACATCGACTGTCGGTGCGAGTGCTCTGAGGATCGAGCCTAGTTCTTCACGAACAGGTGGTTCACAAAAACGGTCAGGCCGTAGCTGGTCAGCGCGCTCATCGCGACCATCTGCGGGGCGGAGTATGTGGCGTGTCCGGCGATGTAGACGGAAGCCCCCGTGCCGACTGCGACAATACCCAGTGCCGAGGCAAAGCCAGCCATGTTGTCGCTCTTGTAGGCGGTGACCCCTGGCAGTGGCGCCCACGCCAGCCGGTTCAGGCTGACCGGTTCTGTACCTGCAGCCGGCGCTGGCTTGGCGTTCAACACGACGGTTGGTATCTCGGCGTCGTCGGGAGCCGCTAAGAAGAGAGACTCGTATAGGCCGTTCGTTATCTCCCGGCGTCGCTCAATCAGGGATTCATTGTACGGTATCGAGGTTCGTCTTCTCGCCGATGGGGCGTCGACGAACACGGCGCCGATGGTGAGTGATCGCTCATCGTTGGTGGACTGGACTCGGCCCATCACCACGACATCCGCCCCTGCATCTTGGCCGTGTCGGGTCGCGCACTGCAGGTCGGTGCCGCATGTCCTGAGCGAGCTCTTGGTCGTCTGGGAAACCGCTGCCGGAAGGTCAGCGATAGCGACGGGACTCACAGCAGGGATGCTCTCCAGCACCCGCAGCGAGAAGAGGTGCGCAAACTGTCGGTCGTCCTTGAATTCCGGCTCTCCCGCAAACGGAAGCACCAGCACCTTCCACGGTGGAAGCGCAGCATAGTCCTCGGCGGACAGCGCCTGCATGTCTCGCAGGTCGTTAGGCGACACGACCACGGTGCCCTGTGGCGTCAGCAACGTCATCTCGGTGGCGGTGATCCCTTTGACCTCCGCC
>CAZKOI010000652.1:0-1571 GCA_964554315.1 uncultured Enterobacterales bacterium
GCCGCGCAGCTGCCGCAAAGAGCGAGGCCCCTCCAGGGAGGGGCCTCAGCAATTGTCGAGATGTCAGAGCAGCCTAGCCCTCTGCCTTCTTGGCCTCTGCTTCCTTGGCGGCTTCAGCCTTCTTCTGGAGCCACTTCGCCTTCGCCTTGAGGTGCTTCTTGAGCTCCTTGTCGGTGAGCTGGGCCTGGTAGAGCTCATCCCAATCAACCACCTCGTAGTCCAAGCCGAGGTTCTTGACGGCGGTCTCCGTGTACTCCAGGGGGCCGAGGACGGTGATCACCTCATGGCCACCACAGGTCGCCATGAGATCGGCCATTCCCTTTGTGTCCACGTTGGCGACATAGTCGGACATCTTCTTGAGGTAGTCCAGCCCGCGACCCGAGGAGACCGCAGACGCCAGATACGAAACCATCTGGCTCGAGGATTGCTGTGCAAGCACCGACTCCCGAGCGCGACTCCACTTGGCCGTCGCGACAATCGACTCGTCGAAGTCTCCTGCCGACGCGAGCTCTATCAAGTCGAGATACGTCTTGACGGCATACTCTGCGGCATTGTTCTGGAAGAGGCCGCCGATGTTCAGCGAGCTCGCTCCTCCGGGCAGCGTGGCGTTGTACGCGTAAGCACCGTAGGTGACGCCCGCCTTCTCCCGGAGGCGTCGCCATGCAATCTCGGACACCGAGCTTCCGAGGACTCGACCCGTCTCATAGGTCTCGTTGGTCCAAGGCTTCAGCGGGCACGCCAACGACACGTCGGTTTGGGTCGCCGTAGGCTTGTCGAAGAGCAGCACCTTCCGCTTCGACAGCTGTGTGGGGGGTGCCGGTGGGTTGATAGCACCCACCTCTGCGCCAGGCTTTGCTCCCCAGCTGCTGAAGTAGTCACGGACCGACTTCTCTGCGGCATCCAAATCCGGGATCTTTCCAACCACAAAGAGTGTCGCATTTGCCGGTTGGAACTGCCGGTTGACCCACTGCTCAACCATCGACTGATCCCACTCCTTCATGCGCTCGTAGTACGCCCGTGTGCCCCACTGGCCATAAGGGTGGTCGCCAAACAGATGCTCCGTGCGAAGGCGGCTCGCCCAACCATCGGGATCCCCGCTGTACTTGGCACCCATAGACGAACTCACTCTGCGCTTGATCCACTCGCGCTTGTTCGCCATACGGTAGTCCACCTCGCCGGTCTCCTTGCGAAGGCGGCTCAAGACCGCATCGAGGTTACCGCTCGCACCAGAGCCGGAGAGAATCCGGCCGTAGCCAGAGTTCCCCTCGCCGTAGGACCCCGCAATCGCCATCATCCGCTCAGTCGCGGGAATCTTCGTTCCTCGGCTGTGAAGCGCACTCGCGAAGGTCGAGAGCCCATGAGGGTCGGTGGTGTTGGCGTTACCCCCCAAGAACATCTGGGCACGAATCAGCGGTGCCTCACCGTGCGGAAGAAGCACAACATTCATGCCGTTCTCGAGCGTGACTTGGCGCCCGTTTTCAAAGTTCGGCGTGATGACCTGAGCCTTGAGCTGGTCCCCCTTCATGTCCTCCATCGAGAACAGGGTGGCCAGAGCATCGTCCCGCGAAGCT
>CAZKOI010000653.1:0-1565 GCA_964554315.1 uncultured Enterobacterales bacterium
AGTCGGACGTGCCGGCTTCCTCCTTCTCTTCTCGGTCTCCCTCTGCAGAATTCGGGTGCAACTCCCCAGTGGCCATGAGCCCATCCTCACGCTCTTGTTCTGAGATCTCGCCATCGGCGTCCCCGTCCTCAAACAACGCGGAGCCGTCGGTGACCAATTCGACGAGGTCGTCGTGATCCGGATGGTCCTCATCCACCCTCACGTGTTCTTCGGCGATATCGCCCAACTCGAAGGGTACAAACCATCCCGGGTGACCCAACTCGAGAACCGTCGTGTGTTCGTCGATGACAAATCCGTCTGCCTGTTGAAGCTCGATGGTGCTCACCTCCAGGGACAAGACGAGCGCGTGCGGCACATCGTCGAACTCCACCTCGACATCGAGCGGGTCGTCGAGAAGAGCCCACGCCCCACACCAGGTCCCCGCAGGAATCTCGATGGGGTCGTCGTCCATCAGATGCATCTCAGCGTCAATCTCCGTAGCGACCACATCACCGCTGCAGCTCTCCCACTCGATGGCTGCGACGTGCGTCCGCGCCCGAGCTATCTCTCCTTCGGTCCCGGCGGCCACGGTCAGCTTCGACTCACCGGGATTGCCGACCACCGTGCCCTGGTCGGGCGACGACCCGCTCCGACAGCCGACCGACACCCACGCTGCGAACACCAACAGCCTCATACATCCTCCTCTACGCTCGCACTCAGCGGAAACGCCATCATGTGGAGCTGATAGACCCGCTCAGCGGGAGACTCCGAGTCATCACACAGCATCAGAAGACGCTCCGCGAACTGGTTAATCTCGTCCTTGATCTGAGGGACCAGGGCTTCGGGAATGCACACCGTGAGACCGGTGTAGTGCCGCTCGGCCTGGCGGAAGTCCACGATGCCATCGCGTGCGCGGTCGATCATCCCTTGGTGATAATTGTGCACCGCCAGGCCGAGTACTTCACGCGGCGTCACCACAGAACCGTCAGCCTGTTTGACCGTGCCGTCGTCGCCCCGAATCAACATCCCCAGCTCAAACAGCGCCTCAAGCGCATCGCGTGCACGCGCCTCCGTTATCTTGGGTCGAAGGGTCTGCGCGATCCAGCAGGGGTCTGGGCGGAAGTCCGACCGCGCCGCAAGCTCTCGAATCGCGGGGTAAGTCCAGTCTGAGAGGTACCGAAAGCTCTCCCCCTCGATCGCGTGGGCGGAATGGAACCGACGCTTTGCCATGATCTTTTCCCAGACCAGGTTCCGCTCATCGGGTGTCTTCGCACGGTCCATCTCTACCAGCAGTCCGAGATATCGGCGTCGCTCTGCGTCGAGACCCATCTCCTTGGCGAAGGGAGCCACCATCGCCGACGTCAGCGCACGGCGACCCGCAACGAGATCGACCAGCAGGCTCGGACTCTTCTGACCCACCCGTCGCACAAAGCCCCGATGGCTGAATCGAGGCATGGACGCCTTCTTCCACGTCAGCCAGGCATTCATGAACGGTTTGTAGTCGACAAAATCGTAGATATCAGGGCCAAACACAGTACACCTAAAAACAGGTATACTCGTAAAATGCCAGAGATATAAGTCATTAT
>CAZKOI010000654.1:0-1564 GCA_964554315.1 uncultured Enterobacterales bacterium
TACCGTCCACTACTACACCCAGGCCGGAGAGTGGCTTGGCCTCTTGGCGACCGACAAAGAGGTTCACCTGACGCCTCGGGGCGTCGAGTTTGCCTTCGCGGAGGCTCGACAGCGACCAAAACTCTACGCTCACGCGGTCTGGAGTGTACCGTTGGTCCAAGCTCTACTGTCCGGCAGAGGTGATCTTCCTGACACGGACGTCATCGCCTCATTCATTCTCGAGAACGAGCCCTCCATGGCTCCTCGAACGGCACGACGCCGCGCCACCTCACTTCGGGGCTTGGTCGAGCCCGCGTTGAGGCACCGTCCATCTCGCGCACGCGCTAAAAGCCAACAGCTGTCCTTCGGCTTCATGAACCCAACGGACGACAACGAGATGTCTCCGGCAAGGCGCCCACTTCGAGGAGGCGTCGACCTCAGCGCAGGCACCGACCAGAGTCCAGACGTCTACGCAAGACTGTTGACGGCGCTCTTGGACCACGGCGAGATCACCACCGGGCAGTTGAGGGCGCTGCTCGACGAGATGGGCGCACGCGACTGTCCACTGGGTGGCTACATCGAGATGGCCATTCGCCGGAGCGATGCGGTCCGGCAGGCCGACCGACTGGTCGCCACTGCAGGTGCGGCGAAGCGGAGAGACTTCGCCAGTGACGGCGTGCTGACGGCGCTGACCGATCCCGCCTACCGGGCCTACATTGGCGCTCTGATGACCCCAGAACCAACGCCCGAGGGCCAGCGCGAGCGTCAGACCATGGCCAAAAAGTTCGCGGCGTGGGATCTCCGAATATTCGGCCAACCACTCTCGGAGGAGACCGTAGCGGAGGCCATCGCAAGGCCGCTGGTTGGTCGCCGCCTCGAGAGTCTTCCCGTTGCCGACAGCCCGGGTGCGCCGGCCATCGTCACCACCGCACCCTTCCTCGACATGGTGGGTGCTCGCGGACTCGCCATCGCATTTCCCAGTGCCCTCGTCGCGCTGAGTGACGGAGTAAGTGGCGTGAATGAGGCCCTCACCCGCATTCGCAATGCGCCCGCTGGGGTACGCGCGCCGAGTCCAGTCGACACGCGGTCGAGCGTTCATGGTGGCCTGCTGTCGCCCGGCGAGACGCTCCCGCGCTCGATCCCCGACAACCTCACCCTTCGCCTTCGGCTCCTGACCCACTGTCCAGCATTTACGTTGCTCGCGGCAATGCTCCTTCTCGACCGCCAGGAAGCGGCCAAGCTTCGGGTGATAGAAGACGAGCATGGTCCCAGCGTGCTCTGGCGTAAGGCCCGGATGGGCGGCTTGCTTGAGGTGCTGGAGCGCTTCTCCACGGCACAGGGCTGGATGGTTATTCGACCGCTCAGTGGTGGCCTGCGAGGCACGCCGCTCGTCAACACCGGGGTCGCTGCGGGCATCGTATCGAGGGTTGGAAAGCGAGTCGTTCTGAATGAGCAACTCTTCCTCCGCCTCCAGGAAGACCCCGAGGCGCACTTGACCTACGATGCTCTGTTGCCCCTTGAAGACCGCCTTCACGCGTGGCTGGACCAGGCATGACCCGGCTCTTTGTCTATGGCACCCTGTTGA
>CAZKOI010000655.1:0-1564 GCA_964554315.1 uncultured Enterobacterales bacterium
CGCCGTCGAAGTCGCCCACGGACTGCAGGTGCGCGGTGGTCGCCCACAAGCGCATCTCGCCGGACTCCGAGCCCATCTTGATCTCTTCGCCGATGCGAATGTCATCGAAGCCGTCTTCGTTGATGTCGCCGATGACCTCCAGATCTGTCCGATCCCACGATTGGTCTTCGTCGCCAGTCAGTCCAGATGCATCGCCGTGGTAGACCTGAGCGTCGAGGATGTTGCCGGCCATATAGACATCGCCAAAGCCATCGCCATTGATGTCGCCGAGGGCATAGAGTTTCTCGCCCAAGCGGTGGTTCTCGCCATCGCCATACTGACCATGGCTGGCCGTCTCGGAGAGCCCGTCGGCGGTACCCTCGAAGACATAGACCTTGCCCGCGTTGGTGCTGCCGTCGTCGTTGTAGGGCGCTCCTACGACGACATCAGCGTAGCCATCGCCGTTGACATCCGAGACGGCCACGGACTCACCGAAGCGGTCGGATGCCACCTCGCCGTACAGCGTGGTGGTGATGAAGTCGGATGGCAAGAAGGCGCTGGTACCCATGTAGACGATGAGCTTTCCGGCATCGGAGCCGGTGGTGTCGTCGGTGGGGATACCCAACACGAGGTCGTCGATTCCGTCACCGTTGAGATCGCCGGCGCCGAAGCGGTAGGTATGAAGTCCCAAGTTCTCGCCCGCGGCCTCACCATGAATCGTGGTGACCGGTTCATCATCGATGCCCAGAGCGGTGCCTGGGAACAATCGGAGCGAACCGGCGTCGGTACCGCCGTCATCGTCCAAGGGAATACCCACCAGCACATCGTTGTACCCATCCCCATTGAAGTCGCCGGAGGTGATGATGCTGCGACCAAAGTGGTCTGCAGACCCATCTCCGCGCATGGTGGAAGCATAGGCCTCGTCTAGGCCCCCTTCTCGACCGTTGTAGACGAAGGCACGACCGCCCTCATTTGAGCAACCCCCGCCAATCGTCCCCATCGTCGACTCGTTCCAAACTCCTGTCGCACCCCAATTCGAGGTGCCAGAAGGCGTCCAGGTGTAGCCGGAGAAGGTGCCTGTGGCTGGGCAATCAAGCAACCAGGTGTGAGAAGAAACCAGCAGCTCATCCGTGCCGTCTCCATTGGTATCTCCCATGCCTCGAACCAGCGTCCCGTACCTGAAATCAACGGAGCCACGGCCCCATTCACCTGACAAATCGGAGGTTCCGGACGCGGGTGTGCCGGTAACGCTGCCGGTCCAACTTCCAGCGTGTCCCGTGACCGTGCACCCACACCCTCCTCGATCGTAAATTCGGCCGGTCAAAGAGATGCTTGCTGGTCCACTAGAGGTCGTGGTGTTCTGAATCTCCGTGGACGTGGTGGTGTACCAGGGATCGACGGTGATGGGGTAGACGGCATCGATGTCGTCGACGCGGACCATCAGGCCAGCGGCTGAGGGCTCCATCCACAGCTCAAGGGCCCGGCCCTCGGCATCCCAGGCTTCCAGCCCCGTGACGTGCCACGTGGTGCCGCCATCGGACTCCATCCAGGCCCGCTGTGCATCGATGCTCACATCCACCTGCGC
>CAZKOI010000656.1:0-1561 GCA_964554315.1 uncultured Enterobacterales bacterium
CCAGGACCAGCCTGAGCCTTCCCTACGGCCTCTCGGCCAAGGGTGAGCAGAGTATTCCTTTCTCACTCGAAAAAGTCGCAACCCTGGCCGTCGATGCCCTCGCTACTGGCGCGTCGGTCGTAATCATCTGCCCGGACTGGCGTGATATCCAGTGGGTGCGCCTCGCCCTCGACGGGCTCGTCGATGAACGATGGGTTGCTGAGCTTTCGGGGGATCAGCCCCCTGCGGCTCGCTACCAGGCCTATTTGCGGTGCCTCGAGCCCTCGCCGGTCATTGTTCTGGGAAGTCGGCACGCCGTGTACGCGCCGGCACACAACCTCGGGCTGATCCTGGTGATTGATGATGCTGATTCAGCTCACCGTGAGCCGCTTGCTCCGTACCCCCATACCCGTGATGTTGCGCTGCTTCGGAATTCGGTGGAGGGAATCGCTGTGTGTTTTGCCAGCGTGACTCCCTCTCTCGCGGTGAGTAGATGGATTGACATGGGATACGTCGAGGAGGTCTTCCTCGGAGATGTCTCGCGACCACGCGTCATCCCCACCTCGCTGGCGCTACACCATGACTCACTCGCCTCTCCGGCCAGACTGCCCTCCACGGTGTATCAGGCCGTGAAGAAGGCGCTGGAGAGCGGTCCTGTCCTCGTTCAAGTGTTCCGCAGTGGGTACGCGCCAGGCCTGTCCTGCTCATCCTGCGGCTCCAGAGCGTCTTGTGCTCAGTGTGGCGGACCACTGCGAAAAACCTCAGCAAATTCATCGCCATCGTGCTTGTGGTGTGGAGTAAGTGCTGCGCGCTGGTCGTGTGCCGAATGCAAAGGGTCGCAACTAAAGCCGCGCGGGCAGGCCATCGGACGAACCATTTCCGATTTGGGAAAGTCATTCCCTTCTGTTTCTGTTGTCCGAGCCGATGGTGACAATGCTGTCGCCAGTGTTCCCCGGACACCGGCTCTCATTGTTGCGACGCGTGGTGCAGAGCCCATCGTCGCGGGGGGCTACTCTCTTGTGCTCTTGTTGGATGGTGCCGCGATGCTCCAGCGTGACTCCCTCGGGGCTCTCGAGGAGACGATATTGGCCTGGGAGAGGGCCATATCACTCGCATCAGCCGACGGCGTGTGTTACGTCACTGACCTCGAAGGACCTCCCGCACTGGCGCTCGGGGCGGGGAACTGGACCACGATGGTACGTCATGAGCTCGCACAACGAGCAGACCTGGGACTACCCCCTGCGCTTCGCATCGCTTCGATCATGGGCTCCAGTGCCGATGTGGAGAAGGTGAGGGAATCGGCTGAGCAAGCGGTTCCTCAGGTGGAGGCGCTCGGACCGGTGCCACTTCCTGAGGGTGGGGTACTGGTGGTTCTCAGGTTCCCCTATTCGGTGGGTGAGCAGGTCGTAACAGACCTTGCTGCCTCGCGCCAGAAACTTGTGGCTGGATCTCCTCGTGATCGCTCGAGCCGATTGCGGATCGTTGTCGACGACGCGCTCGCCTTAGACGCGCTAGTCGGGGAGTAACACCGGCGCTCTCGCGGCACCTCACTAGGCTCTGAGGGGTGCGCGTTCTTTATGCC
>CAZKOI010000657.1:0-1559 GCA_964554315.1 uncultured Enterobacterales bacterium
TTGGCGTTGAGTTTCGTCAGACGTACGGACTGATTGAACTCGGCGTATTGCGAGCGAAGTCGGCGTCAAGCGACTCCCTGCTTGTTAAGATTGGCGGGGAGGGCTACGACGTTCGAGTGGTCGACGGCATGCTAGAGATTAAAGCTCGGGCGTCCATGCTCGGGTATCTCAACGCTCCTTCGCCATTCACCGACGATGGTTACTTCAAGACTGGTGACCGCGTAGAGCAGCACGGAGAGTACCTGCGCATTCTCGGGCGTGAGTCCGAGCAGATCAACGTTGGCGGTGAGAAAGTTTTCCCTACCGAGGTTGAAGCCGTGCTGCTTGAGTGCCCGCTCGTAGTCGACGCTGTGGTCTTCGGTGCACCGCACCCGCTGTCCGGCAAGGTTGTGTGCGCTGACGTGGTGCGAGTTCGTGGGGATTTGGATGATCCCGCCGTTCGGACAGCGATTCGTCGTTACTGCAACGAACGTCTCGAGGGATACAAGGTACCGGTCAAAATTAGGTTCGTCGACGGACCACTTACAGGAGATCGACAGAAGCGCGTGCGCATCGGACGGGGTGATGGCGATGGGTAACTTCGTAGGCGACATTCCGACCAGCTACCGTGAGGCTCTGCGCATTGATCGCAGCGTGCGTCACGAGGCCGGGTCATCAACGATGCACGTCACGTTGGCTGGCAACGCAAACTTTGATTTTGTGTCGCCTGGGTTGCGTGTCGGGCTCGCATCCGAGGGGATCGCCTGCACTACGAGAGCCGCAACATTTGGTAGCTGGGTCACTGAGACTTTCCCGGGAGTCGCCCCGCCTTCCGATGTCTGGGTTGTGTGGTTGTCGTCGATGGGTGCCTCACGGGGCATGACCGAGCGACTCGATATCGACGTGGCAGCAATTGCGTCTGCTGCGGTCCGCCTAGTCGATTCCGGTAGCAACGTTGTGCTGATCCATCCCGAAGCTCTCCCTGTCGAGGATGATCCGTTCTCGCCCTTTGTGGCATGGCGTCAGGGTCTGATCGATCAGCTTCGTTCGGCGCTCCCATCGTCCGTGATCCAGTTGTCGGTCGGGCACTTACTTCGTCGCTTAGGTACGGAACGGTGGGCGGCATCGCGGTACTGGGAGCAGGCAAAGGCTCCCTGTCACCCCGATGCTGCAACCGCTGTGGGAGTAGAGCTTTCATCTGTGCTTGCCCGGTTGGTGAAGCCGGCCGTACGGGCAGTTGCGATCGACCTCGACGACACGATGTGGGGTGGACTGGTTGGTGAAGTCGGTCCCGCCGGCCTCGACCTCGACCCGGATGGCACCGGGCGCCCATATTTAGCTCTCCAGCGTTTCCTCCTTGACCTCTCCGAGCGCGGTATCCCGCTGGGTGTGGTCAGCAAGAATGATGAGAAGGAAGCTCGACGGCCCTTTGTTGAGCGACCGGAGATGATTCTCCGCCTCGATGACTTTGTTCGGTTTGATGCGTCTTGGTCACCGAAGTACGAGGGAATTGCTGCCTTCGCAAGTCAACTAAATATCGGTGTCGATTCCATCTGTTTCCTGGATGATTCGCCGAGGGA
>CAZKOI010000658.1:0-1551 GCA_964554315.1 uncultured Enterobacterales bacterium
AAAGGGAAGTTGAACCCGGAGGGTCTCGATAAGCTTGACGCAAAGCTTCAGGCCATGGCCGACAGGGGCATTCCTGTGGCTGCGGGTGTCATGGTCTTGACCGGTATCGGGATGTCGGCCAAGCTCGACGACTCGGACTACATCGCGACCGGCATCGGAGGTGCAATCGGGGTGGTGGCGCTGGGGTACCTGTCGCATCGCTTCACCGAGGGCTGTAGAACCGCGGGCATGGGTGATCGGTCGAAGCTCAGCCTCGAGGTCTACCTGGACCTCATCATCTGTGGGCTCATTCTGGCAAGCGTGGGAGCCGTCCTTGCTGGCCTCGGCTTGCTCTTCGATGGAGAGTTCGACGAGGCTGCCGCAGTGTGGTCGGGTGGGTTTGTTTGCCTGCTCTGTGCCTGGACGTTCAACGACAAGGATCGGCTCGGCGTCGAGATCGACACCGAGGCTGGGGCCTCAAACGATCTGCTCTCGCTGTACTCGATTAGCCTCCGCGCGTTGCTGCGCATCGCTGTGCCGGTTTCGTCGTTTGTGGTCATCGTTGCCACTGCGATGACCCTGCTCTCGATGCTGGGGCTTTTGGCCTCCGACGGTATGGATAGCTACAAGTACACGGCGGGCGTCACAGCAGGAACAATGATGATCCTCGGTGGTGTGGCGGCACCGGTGTACGTCTACCTGTACTACGCGGTGCTCTCATTCTTGGTGTCCTTTGCGGAGAACATTCTCTCCATCAAAGACATCGCGAAGCACACGCGCGAGTAGGTGTCGACTCGCGTCCGCCTCGTGAGCTCAGGGTGTGGCTCACGAGGCGGGCCGTTCGATCCATGGCCCAATTTTCGCGACGCTGTTTTTTTTGACAGTCCCGTCATCATTCTGAAACCTGAGCGGGTCAATTTAAGGGCGTAAGAACAGAGGTAGAGACATGCACCCCCCGCCCGTGAGCCCCGTCTGGCTCCGCCAGGCCCAAGCGATGGACCTGGCCCTCCTGCTCAAGATCAATGGGCTCAACCACCCGGCGCTTGGATGGCTAATGCGAGGGCTCACGAAGCTGGGCGACACCTCGAGCTGGTTCGTCATTGGGGTGGCGCTGCTCGTCGCCGGGGGGACGGCCCACCAGCTGGGCCAGCGCCTGGCGGTGGCGGCGCTCTCCGGCGCCCTCCTCGCACAAATTCTCAAGCGCTTTGCCATGCGCAGTAGGCCCAGTCACACCAACCCATCGGTGCGGGTCCGATGTCGTGTTCCGGCATGCTCTTCGTTTCCGTCGGGGCACACTCTCACCGCATTCTCCATAGCGATGGCGCTCGGTGGACTTGACTCCTGGGTTGGGGTGGCGGCGACGATCTTGGCGGCCGGCATTGGCACTTCGCGTGTCTTTCTGGGTGCTCACTACCCCGCGGATGTGACCGCTGGGGCCGTCCTTGGATCGGTCTGGGGAGCCATCATCGCGGTGGTCTGGGGTCCGATGCCCCTCTAGCGGCTGCCGCCCTCCGCCATCCGCCCTCCGCAGCGTTAAGAACCTCAGGCAACCCGACTGTGGATACGAGATGC
>CAZKOI010000659.1:0-1551 GCA_964554315.1 uncultured Enterobacterales bacterium
GTGCCGCTGTGCGGCAAGAGCCTGGACCTGGTGTGGCTTCGAGAGCGCGGTCATGAGGTGGTCGGATTCGAGCTATCTCCGCTGGCGGTCGAGCAGCTCTTTGCAGGCCTCTCCGTTCGCCCAGAGGTGAGCTCGGTCGAATCGTTCACCGTGTATCGCGGCCCCGGGCTGGAGATTTGGCAAGGTGATTTCTTCGAGGCTACCCCCGCCTTCGTCGAGCCCTGCGCCGCCTGGTTCGACCGAGCCGCTATTGTGGCCCTCCACCCCCACCTGAGGCGACGCTACGTCGAGACTGTGCACCGGCTGCTGCAACCCGGTGCAAGCGCGTTAGTGCTGACGTTCTGCTACCCGCAAGACGAGATGAGCGGCCCTCCGTTCTCCGTCGAGGAGAGCGCCCTCCGGACGGCCTGCGAGGCACTCTTCGACACGCATCTCATTGACAATCAGGACCTCACCGATGGGAACCGGTGGGGCCTAACCGAGGTCCAAAGTACAACATTTGCTTTGAATCGCTTGCCTGGTCCCTCGTGATGCGGATACCCTCTCCGGGCCGCGTACTTTCACGCAAACTTCCAATCTAGGCCACCGCATCCCCACTGGCGGCCTAAACAGACGCAAAGAGGAGACACCTATGCGCCTTTTCACAATTTCACTCGCACTGATGGCTTTGACGGTCGGCTGCGATGTGACTGACGACAACAAGCCCGGTGGTACCGACGACACCGGTGCCCCCAACACCGACCAAGACGCCGATGCTGACGGCGGCGGCGAAGACACTGGAGAAGGTGACACAGGAGAAGGCGACACTGGCGAGCCTTCCGCTCCCGACCAAGACGGTGACGGAATCTCGGACGAGCAAGAAGGCAACGGCGAGGTCGACACCGACGGAGACGGAACCCCTGACAGCGAAGACGATGACTCCGACAACGACGGTATTCCTGACTCCGAGGAGAGCAGCGAAGACACCGACGGTGACGGTGACGGCGACTGGCGGGACACCGACTCTGATGGTGACGGCATCAGCGACACCGATGAAGGCACTGAGGATACCGATGGCGATGGCCAGGGCGACTGGGTCGACACCGACTCGGACGGCGATGGCATCGAGGACAGCGAGGAGGGCACCGACGACACCGATGGTGACGGCACACCCGACTACCGTGACACGGACTCCGACGGCGACGGCGTTGACGACAGCGTCGAGGGTGCTGAGGACACCGACGGTGACGGCGACGGCGACTGGCGTGACACTGACTCTGATGGCGATGGCATCAGCGACACCGAGGAGGCCTTCGACGAGGACGGCGAGATCCGCGACACTGATGGCGACGGCACTCCGGACTTCGAGGACACCGACGCAGACGGCGACGGCGTCAGCGACGCGGACGAGATTGCGATCAGTGGAACCGACCCCTACGACGATGACTCGGATGACGATGGGTCCAGCGATGGCGTCGAGGTGATCATCGGTACCGACCCCAACGATCCACTCGACACCCCCGGAGGCTCGGACGTCGCGATGCTGCCGTTTGGTGCAGTGGTCGAGATGGA
>CAZKOI010000660.1:0-1549 GCA_964554315.1 uncultured Enterobacterales bacterium
GCGCGTGGGTGAGACGCTCCAAGCGGGATCCCGCCTAGAGGCGTCGGTCATGGGATGGGAGAGCGCGCCTTGACCACTGTGGTCTGGTTCAAGCGAGACCTGCGAGTGGAGGACCATGCCCCGCTGGTCGAAGCCACCCGAGGACCCCGATCAGGCCCCGTGGTGTGCCTCTACATCTACGAGCCCGAGATTCTCGCCGCCGACGACGTGGACGGCGCCCACCTCTCGTACATCAACGGCTCCCTTCGAGCACTGCAAGACTCCCTTCGCCGGCTCGGGGCAGAGCTTGTCACGCGTGTGGGTAGTGCGGTCGACGTGCTCGGCCAGCTGCACCAAGAGGCCCCGTTTGATCGATTAGTCAGCCACCAAGAGACGGGGAACTACCGTACCTTCCAGCGTGACCGAGCGGTGCGTCGCTGGGCTCGGCAGACCCAGGTCACGTGGACCGAGTATGTCCAAGACGGCGTGGTTCGTGCGCTAGACACGCGAGATGGCTGGGCTCGGCAGTGGGACGCAGCGATGAGATCTCCCATACTGCCACCCCCTGAACGGGTAGTGAGTGTCTCCGACCTGGGGTCCGCAGGCATCGTCGAGCCTGAGGCATTCAGGCTTGAAGCCTTTGCTCACCCTGACGACAGTTATGGCGCCTCCGCCGCAGAGAACGTGCTTCGCGGCTTTCTTTACGACCGAGGCGAGCGTTACCAAGCCGAGATGTCGTCACCGCTCACAGCAGAGACATCCTGCAGTCGATTGAGCGCCTACATCGCATACGGCGTTCTGTCCCGTCGCGTCATTTATCAAGCCTTTGAGGCCCGCCGGGAAGAGGTTCGCGATGGACGCAAGGCCAAGTCAGGGATCAGCGCGGACTGGTCCCGAGCGATGTCCAGCTTCAACAAACGCCTGCACTGGAACGGTCACTTTATCCAGCGACTTGAGCTACAGCCCGAGCTGGAATTCACCAACATGAGCCGAGCCATGGATGGCCTTCGCGAGGATAACTTCCGCGAGGACTTCTTCCAGGCGTGGTGCGACGGTGAGACGGGCTACCCCATGGTTGACGCGTGCATGCGCTACCTTCGGGCCAAGAAGTGGATCAATTTCAGGATGAGGGCGATGCTGACCTCCTTCGCCTCCTACCATCTGTGGCTCGACTGGCGACGCACTGGAGCCTTCCTCGCCCGACAGTTCACCGACTACGAACCTGGGATCCACTACAGCCAACTGCAGATGCAGAGCGGGACCACCGGCATCAACGCCGTCCGAATCTACTCGCCTACCAAGCAGGCTCTAGACCACGACCCTGATGGCGTCTTTATCCGACGCTGGGTGCCCGAGCTGGAGGGTGTCCCGACCGAGCACATCGCCGAACCTCACAAAATGACTCTCGCCGAGCAAAGCGCCGCAGGCTGTGAGATCGGACGAAACTATCCCGCCCCGTTGGTGGACCACCGTGAGGCCGTAAGGTCCGCGAAGAGCCGAATCTACTCGGCTCGCTCAGGAGCGGCCGCTCGGGACGAGGCCAAGGTCGTGTATGAACGACACGGCAGCC
>CAZKOI010000661.1:0-1547 GCA_964554315.1 uncultured Enterobacterales bacterium
GATGCCGACGCCGATGCCGACGCCGATGCCGACGCCGATGCCGATGCCGACGCCGATGCCGACGCTGACGCCGACGCCGATGCCGATGCCGACACCGGCGCCGCACCCGAGGTTATCGACACCGGCACCCCGTGAGCCCATCGACTTCGTACCATTTCCGAAACACCCGAGGATTTTGGTGGCCCGATTTGCTTGGGCCGATATCAGAGAGACACCCCGGGAGTGTGTGTGGCAAAGTTTGTGGCCATCGAAGGTCTAATCGGCGTTGGAAAGACCTCCCTGTGCCGCATTCTTGAGGAAGACCGTCAAGCACGGCTGGTCCTCGAGCCGTGTGATGACAACCCCTTCTTGGCCTCGTTCTACGCGGATCCCGACCGCTTTGCCTTTCCGGCGCAGATGTTCTACCTCGCGAGTCGGTTCTCCCAGCAGATGAACCTGAGACAGCTCGACCTCTTCTCCGACCTCATCATCAGCGACTATCTCTGGGAGAAGGACCGGCTCTTCGCAGAGGAGACCCTCCAAGGCCACGAGATGAGCCTCTACGACCGCTTCAGCAGCCTCCTGCAGGGTGCCATCGAGACCCCTGACTTTGTCATCTTTCTGGACTCACCAACCGACGTGGTTCGGTCGCGGATCGCTCGCCGAAACCGCGCCGGCGAGCATGTCATCGAGGCGGAATACCTCGACTCCTTGCGTGAGCGCTACTACAGCCTCTGGGCACGCTACACGGCAAGCCCCGTCTACGTCATTGACACGAGCCAGATTCACTACGTCGACTCCGACGAAGATCGCGCCTACATGCTGCGCATGATCGATGGCTGGCTCGCCGGTACGCCCATCGCCGGAGCCCCAAAGCCCTTTCAGGCTCAGAGCCTTCAGCTGTCGATGTTCGGGTAAGGCTCCGGTGCGGCCGAGGGCTGCGCTCCTCGCAGGTGCTCGTAGACGACGACGGGTACCACCACCCAGACCAGCAATACTGGAATTACGCCGACCACACAGAGCAAGAGGCCGCCGAAGCACAACACCGTCATAAAGGCGTTGATGCGAAACAGCGCCATCTTGGCGCCCGTCATGAGAGCCCACGACCGCGACATGGCCGAGAGGGCGTCTGTCTCTTCGTCCACCAGCACCAGCCCGGCCAATGCCATGCCCAGGGTCAGCACAATGCCCGGAATCAAGAGCATCAGATACCCGACAGTGTAGGCCATAAACAGGATGATCTGGAGCGCCACCATGTGCGCCCAGGTCAGCGGGTGCACCTTGAGGAGGCGCTGCACACTGACGGGCTTGCCCCTGACGATATCGATGGCGCTTCGGGCGAGCCCGACGGCGACATAAGACGAGAGCACCATCGTGAGCGGATAGGTCAACATCGAGGTCACGATCGCCGCCGCCCCCTCCCGCAGCTCGGCCAGGGGCAGCAGGGCGAAACCCTTGAAGGCGGTCACGAAGAACTGCTCTACCGGGCGCTCGATGGGCATCATCATGGCCTGGATGATCAGCTCGGATACAACAGCGACGACAAGAAGCAGTCCCAGCGAGAGGCC
>CAZKOI010000662.1:0-1546 GCA_964554315.1 uncultured Enterobacterales bacterium
TTCGGCTCGTATCACGGGATCACCTGCCGGTTTGGAACACAAGACCACCGACTGTGGGAGCGGACACCGCACGATGTCTCTTGTGCGCTTCCCATGGAGGCACAGGGCGCAATGTCACTGATATCAGGCAACAACGTGCTGGGTCTCGGGTTGAGACGCCGACCCGATCCTGCTGATGGCTCGGCAGTTCTCACGGTGTGGTTGTCGAACGAGACCGACCGAACCGTCGTCCCCGACGATGTGCACGGAGCGATGTTCCAAGTCGAGGCCAGCATCACCACACCGATGGTGTTGCCGTACGCATCGAAGCGTCGCATGACCGATCCGATTGACCTGCTCTATCGAGACGTTGTCGACCTAGCAGTGGGCCATGGCACTGACGTCGTTGTGGACGAGCACGATGGTTCGACCCGCATTCGTACCGCAGCGATCCCTGTTGCGCAGGTGCCAGCCATGACCCCTGATGTGACGGACCCTGAGGGCAACTCTCTCGCTGTTGGCATGCGAGACCTCGGAGCGTTCAACGATGCGGCATGCGCAGGGATTGAGCGCTTGGTGACTGCATATTCCGAATGGATTGATGACCAACAACGCGCAGTGCCCCAGTTGGCGGATCGGGCAGCTGAGTTCGGGAACGCCAACATCGCCCAATGCCGTCAATTTCTCCACGACATGCGAGCCGGTTGGGAACTTGTCCAGCGTGACGACGAGGCTCGACGCTGTCTGGCAGACGCAAGTCGAGCAATGGACCTACAACGCGTGGGATCCACCGCGCCAGTCCGTGTGGTCGCCCACGACGGAGAGCAACTGGTGGTAGCCGGAAGCAACCCGCATCTGATCCAAGGCCCCCAGAGTTTCTGGCGACCCTTCCAGATCGCTTTTGTGTTGGCGAGTATTCCCAAGATCGTCGACCCGGAACACCAGGGTCGACGCAACGTGGATGTCATCTGGATGCCAACCGGCGGTGGGAAAACCGAGGCGTATCTCGGACTTGCAGCGTTCACCATCTTGTGGGAGCGCCGACAAGAAACCCTCGCCGGCGAGAAGGGCACGAGGCCGATGATGCGAGTGCTGATGCGGTACACGTTGCGGCTTCTCACCGTGCAACAGTTCCTCCGAAGCTCAGCGCTCATCTGCGCTCTCGAGCACCTTCGGGCCGCTGATCCCGACCGGTACGGCCATGGCGAGGTTCGAATCGGATCCTGGGTTGGTTCATCCACAACAGACAACCGGCGTGACGCTGCGCTCAAGCGACTCCGCAGGGCTGGTGAGTCGAGTGAAGACGTGGGCTTTCTGCTGACACAGTGCCCATGGTGCGGTGCTGCGATGGGGCATCCGGTGGACAAAGCGGTAGCGGGATATCAGGCAGTTCCCCGACCGAAGGGTGGTGGAAAGCGGGTGCTGGCCTTCTGTCCAGATTCGACATGCGAGTTCCGGTTTCGTGAGATTCAGGTTGGCGACAAGACATTGCCTCGCGGGCTTCCTGTCCTCGAAGTCGACGACGATGTCTACGAGTTCCCACCCGATTTTGTGATCGGCACGATCG
>CAZKOI010000663.1:0-1537 GCA_964554315.1 uncultured Enterobacterales bacterium
GGGCGAGGTACTCCATTGCGAGTTCGAGCGACACATGAAAGTCGCGATGCTTCGGGATGCAGTCTGTGTTTTCCTCGGCTCTGTTGCCATCGGGATCCATGTTGTTCCAGACAAAGTGTCGAATGAAAGGAAAGCGGTCGCACAGCCAGACCACAGTCTCATGCAAGTGGTCCGCGTTGTAGGCGTTGATGACGGTATTGATGTCGGCGGTAATCCCCATGTCGGGGACGTGGCCGAGACACTCAACCAGCGTTGACCATGCATTCGTGTATGCCGTGATGAAGTCATGGACTTCGGGTCGATAGCTGTGAAGGGACACGTGGATATGGCTCAGGCCGGCGTCGACCAACTCTTGAAAGAAGTCACGGTCCGCCAGCAGCTGCCCGTTGGTTATCATCCGTGAGTAGAGGCCGCGCTGGGCTGCGTACTCGAGGGCAGGCTTGAGTAGAGGTGAGAGGGTTGGCTCTCCTCCGGTCAAGATCACGCCGTCGTAGTCCATATCGGCGAGCCCATCGATGAGCTCGCGCATGTCCGCCTCAGTGAGATCGACTCCTGTGGGTGGATTGCTGCAGAAGCGGCAGTGCTGGTAGCAGTTGCGCGTCAACTGCAGATAGCCAAGGTTTGCCATTAGGGCTTGGTCTCCATCTGCTGACGAATAGCCTCACGGCGGGCCTTGCGTCTTGCGGCCTTCTCGGCCACCGCCTCACCAATCACCGCAAGCGGGTCGCGGGGAGCCACATCAGGCGAAGCAAACCCCGGCAGGCTTGGCGATGCATCAAGCGGCACCCTCCCATGATGAACGCGGACGGGAGCCTCGGGCCACCGAGCAGTAAGCTGGGCAACGGCGTCATCGGCCCAAGGGCCGGATTCGAGAGGTTGAGCCTTTCTCAGGCCTTGGTCACGGATCATGTTGATGTGGATGCCCTCGCATCGATCATTCACTCGACAGTCCGCGCACCGAACGGACTTTCCGCGGTAGTGATTGGATACATGGTAGGCAGCCAGGGGCCGAACCTTCAAGCGCCCGTCGTCCTTGCTGAACAGGCGGGCCGGCAGAACCGCTGGCTCATCGACCAGGACAGTATTCGGCGCCATACATGCGGGTAGGCCGCTGACTCTAAGCGGCAGGTTGAGTGCATTAAAAAAGGCGGCCGGATCTCGGACATCGCTCTCGACAGCGTTGATCATCTTTTCATGGCTTGGTTGATGGACATGAAGCCTATCGAGGGCAGACTCTACCGCCTCCCTGTTGGCCAGCATCCAAGACGCCGTCGCCTGGTTGAGCTCAATCTGAATCGGGCCGTCGAACCCCTCGATCCAGCCGTCGAGCTGGGCAGCGGTGGTCGCCACCAGGGTCGTGTGCCGCTTGAAGTCAGCCGGCGGAAGGGACGCGTCCTGCGGTCGGAGAACAAGCCTCGCCTCGCTCGGCAGCGTCAGGTCGGCAGCGCTAGACGCGCTCGAAAGATCAGTGCCGACAGCCGTGCAACCAAAAGGGAGTACGTCGGTCGCCGAGATGTCGGACGGTTGGTCAAGCCAC
>CAZKOI010000664.1:0-1536 GCA_964554315.1 uncultured Enterobacterales bacterium
GGGGGGGGGGTCTTGATCTTGGGGCTGACCGCCAGCCCACACGGCTCGACTGCCGCATGACGTCGCCGAGGAGTTGTTCGGCGTCGCCGTAGTCCGGCGAAGTGTCAAGATGGCGGATGCCCGCTTCCCACGCCGTCGTGAGCAACTCAGTGACCGCATCGCCGTCAAGCGCGGATTGCGAGCCACGGGTCGCGCCATAGCCGGCAGCGACCGCGGCAGTCCCAAGGCTGAGCTTCCCCGGGTACGCGTTCAGCATCAGAGAATTCGTCGCACACTCTGTACGACACGGTCCTGATCGGACTCGGTCATCTCCGCGTGTAGCGGAAGGCTCAGCAGGCCGGCATACACCTCGTCGCAGACCGGCAATCCACCGGAGGGAAGCGCGATGTCGCGCGAGACCGGGTGGTGATGGACGGGGACGTAGTGAACCTGGACCCGGATACCGTCCTCGTGAAGCGCATCGTAGACGCGTCGACGGTCGGCGACATGGACCGGGAACAAGTGGTACCCGTGCCTCACGCCCGGGCCTGCAGCAGGGGGGAGCGTCAACGGTAGGTCTGAGAGGAGTGTTCGGTAGCGGGCCGCGAGCGCGTTCCGCCGCTCGATGAACTCCTCAATACGCCCGAGTTGCGACAGTCCGAGTGCTGCCTGCAGGTCGGTCAGGCGGTAGTTGAAGCCGATCTCGTCGATCTCGTAGGCCCAGCCCTCATCGCTATGGACGCGGCGGATGCCGTGCGATCGGAACGCACGCAGGCGCTCCGCGAGCACCGGATTGTTGGTGGTGACCATCCCTCCCTCAGCCGTCGTAATCGGCTTCACGGGGTGGAAGGAGAAGCAGCAGAGGTCGCTCGACTCGCATTTCCCGACCATGCCATCGGGCGTCGATGCGCCAAGTGCGTGCGCAGCGTCCTCTATCACCGTCGCTGTCCTGCCCTCAAGCACCGCGAGGTCCATCGGCAGCCCGGCGTAGTGGACTGCGACGACCGCCTCAGGGCTTCCGTCGACCAGCGCCGGATTGAGGTTCCAGGTGTCCCTGTCGATGTCGGCGAGCGCAGGGCTTGCGCCCACGTAACGGACGCAGTTTGCGCTAGCCATGAAGGTCAGTGGACTCGTGACGACGCGATCCCCCAGCCCGAGACCTGCGGCGAACGCAGCGCCGTGAAGCGCGGCGGTCCCTGACGAGAAGGCGACCGCGTACTCGGCCCCGACGTACTCAGCGACCGCCTGTTCGAAGAGGGGGACCGTCGGCCCCTGAGTCAGCCAGTCGCCACGGAGCACCTCGACCACGGCATCGATGTCCTGCTCATTGATGCTCTGGCGTCCGTAGCGAAGATCCTTCTCCGTCGGCTGCGATGTGGTCATACAGGTTCGAAGTCCGGATCGACATGCTCGCGGATCAAGCGCCGGAGATCCTCTACGGAGAGGAAGTGCTCGTTCCGGTCCGACGAGTACCTGAAGCCGGGTTCGACGCGTGTCACCGGAGCGCCCGGGAGGTACTCGTCGACGTGCGCGCTTCTCGTGGCAGGCAGGATGGCG
>CAZKOI010000665.1:0-1530 GCA_964554315.1 uncultured Enterobacterales bacterium
AGCCACATGCGATCGTTGCCGGTGGGGAAGGTGACATGGCCGCTCAGGGATACGCCAGCGGGGGCTGAGCGGCGGTCGATGATGGTCAGGCGACCCCCTGCTCGAACATCACCCATGAGGCCGGCTTCCGCCCCGTCATCACCCTCGGTATGGACGTGGTAGGGCATAGAGAGGCCCGCTGCCCACCGTCCGCTGCTGTATCCAGCGTTGAGGTCAAGCGTCATGACTGAGGCAACCAATCCCATGGTCTCTCTGTCCGGTGAGTCTGGGCGAAAAAGCAGAGGATTTTTGGCTCGGTTAAGCCACATTCCTCCGGTCCAGCTTGATTGAGTGAAGACTGCGTCGTCGAGGGTTGAGAAGGTCCGTTGGTCGAGCACGGGCCGGTAGGTCTGAGCATTCAAGGTCTCTGCCAAGGCAGTGGTCGGCGCAGCGACGACGATCAAGCTGATGGTCTCTCGGCGGCAGAGCAAGAGAAGCGCCGCGAGAGCCCAAAGGAACATCGACGCTGGGCGGCTCGTGTGGCTGCAGCCTCCGCCGGTAAGGCTGCCGCCAGAGAGGCCGTAATCCTCGGTAGGGGTCTGCAAGGGGTCGGTGTCTCCGGCATCTTGTCGGTCTGGATCCGTGACATCCGGATTGCCATCGCCGTCGCTGTCGGGTCCGCAACCCGTACCGGTGAGTTCCTCGCCGTCCCAGCGTCCGTCAGCATCAGAGTCGGGATTGCAGGGGTCGGTGCCGCAGCGTGCCTCGACTTCATTGGACAAGCCGTCGTCATCCGGGTCCTCATCGGGCTCGCAGGGATCGGTAGCGCATGCGCTCACCTCCTGCTCGTTTAAGATCAAGTCTCCGTCGTTATCGCCTACCGGATCCAGCGCGACCGTCTCGTCCCGATAATCCGGGACATCGTCACAGTCTTCATCGAGCAGCTGGTCTGGACTGAGCTCGTCGCAGGGATCGGTGCCAAGCTCAAGCTCTTCACGGTTTGAGAGCCCATCCTCATCGACATCATCTTCAGCGACACAGGGGTCGCCTCCGCATGCAGCCTCATCAACGTTGAGGATGCCGTCTCCGTCGATGTCCTCGGTCGGAGGGGAGATGTCGTCGTCGGTCCAGTCAGGAATCTCGTCGCAGTCATCGTCACGCTCGGTATCCGGCGTGGTGGCGTCGCAGGCGTCATAGCCTAGAGAGAGCTCAAGATCGGTCGGAACCCCATCCCCGTCGTGGTCGTCTTGGGCGGTGCACGGGTCGGTTCCGCATGCCTCCTCCGCGGCGTTCGTGAGACCATCGCCGTCCACGTCCTCGTCGGGGTGGAGTGTCGGGTCGCTGTCGATAGCGTCAGGCCATCCATCGCAGTCCACATCAACGGTCGGGTCCGGATCGAGTGCATCCAGAGGGTCGGTGCCCCATTCCAGGATCTCGTCGCCATCGCTCCAGCCATCGCCGTCCGTGTCGATAGAAGTAGGGGATGTTGACCAGGTGTGCACCTCGTCACCGTCCGAAAGACCGTCCATGTCCGTGTCGGTTGCCAGTGGG
>CAZKOI010000666.1:0-1526 GCA_964554315.1 uncultured Enterobacterales bacterium
CCGGACCCTCATCACCCGTTCACTCCTCCGGGTGACCGCTACCACCGTTACGACCACCGCAGTCTTGAGCCTCCCAAGAGCTTTTACGACTCGCACGTCTCATCGATGCCCCACCTACAGCGGCTGACAGAAAAACGCGGTCATCAAAGATTTCACCTGTCTGCCTTTGCTCCGACGGTCGAGCAATACCAGCGGGCGCTCGCAGCAGAGATCGCGACGATTGAACTCATCGACGAAGCGGTCGGGGAAGTCTTGGCTGCAGTCGAACGCGCCGGCGACAACACCATCGTGATTTTTACGAGCGACCATGGCGACATGTTCGGGGATCATGGCCTCATGCTGAAGACAGCCATGCATTACCGAGCAGTCCTTGAGGTGCCGCTGTTCATTGCTGGACCAGGGATTACGCAAGGCCGCTCGCACAGCCTCGTGTCGACGCTCGATCTGGCCCAGACCATTTGCGCACTTGCCGGCGTCGACCCCTTCTGGGGGATGCAAGGGCATGACCTCACCCCAATTCTTCGAGACCCCGCCGCACAGGTCCGCGATCACGTGCTCGTCGAAGAGGATCAGCTCTTCGATCTTGCCGGGATCGGCCAGCCACTGCGGATGCGCACGATCGTGACACGCGATACTCGGCTCACGCGCTACGCCGGCTCATCCAGTGGCGAGCTCTACGACCTCACCGTTGATCCGGAAGAGATGCACAATCGCGATGCCGACCCTGACTCTGCAGCGCTTCGGGCGACCACCATGGAGCAACTCGCCGATTCACTTGCCGATCATGCAGATAGGGACAGGCGTCCAGCATTCATGGCGTGAAACTCCTGAGCTCTTGAACGGCCACTCACACATCGCATCCGCAGACTGAACTCACAGGATCAGAAAGGGTGCCACCGAACACGAGAGAAGAGACACCGCCCCACGACCAACGCAAGCGGCCCCGTGTGCCCGAGGATGCAAACGAGTACCGCCGTCTCGATGTACCGCATTCTGACGCTCGGCGGTCAACGCAACTGCGCCGTGCGGTCTACCAAGAACCATCCTTTCTCGACGAGCGATTGCAGCGTCCCGGACGACACTTGAGTTCGTGTAGCAATCTCTCCATCTTGATGACCGCAGTATCCACGCCCTACGCTGGCCGAGAGTCCCTATGGCGATGCAACCTTCCGTGGAGAGACGCAGCCGTCACCTCTCGGTCACGAGACCGATTTCGGCAAAGCAAAACGAGGTCTGGGACGTCATCTCAACTCCCGGTTACCTCGAACTGATTCACCCCTTCTGTGTGAGCAACGTGGTTGTCGAGTGGCCAGGAGAAGCATCGATCGACCAGATCCGATACCGAAGCGGATGGGTGTACGTTCGGCATTTCACATCTTGGATCGACGGAGTGGGCTACGACCTCAAAATTGGCGCAGTAAACGAACCGACCTCCCGAGTTTCCTGGAGGCTGGAACAGCGAAGTGACGACATAACCGACCTGACAATCAGTCTCTGGCCTCGCATCGTTGTCGACATCCCGGGGC
>CAZKOI010000667.1:0-1521 GCA_964554315.1 uncultured Enterobacterales bacterium
TGCAGGTGGCAACACCCTGGCGGCAGTAGACGTCGCACCAGGAGCCGCAGGTGTCTCCTCCGGCTGCCGATGCGTTCGCACAATGTTCCGCGCGAGTCGCCTCATCGTCAGTGGCTGCGGCTTGCGCGAGGTGGTTCATGCGACAGCCAAGCGTGTCGACCGAGGTGTCCGTCAGCTCGCCGACGGGCACCGGGGCCGTCTCGGAGTTGCACCAATGCAGGCAGGCGTCGTCACGAGGAAAAGCCTCCGCCGCACAGACCTCTTGCATCTGAGTGCAGTACTCGGGGCAAGCAGGATGCTCTGCGTCCGCGCTCGCGCTGTCGGTGCCGGAACCCGACGCACCATGCTCGGTCGATTTACCTTGGTCTCCACACCCAACAAGCAGTACCAGCAACCAAACCATAAGGGCCTCTCCGATGAATCACCTAAGGGGATGCCGGGCTCACGTCACCTGGGTATGACCCCGACGCCGTCGCACACCCTCCGGTGATGCATCGGCGACCCGGAGTACGACACATGGACGACCAAGAGCACGACCATAGCCACGGTGCGAGCGTGGGCTGTGAAGCCCTTCTGCTCATCATCATCGGAGGAATTGCCGCCCTGTTCTTCGGCATGGACTTCTTCAGCTTTCTCGAGCCATAGTCCCGTCGGTTGAAATCTACCATTAAGTAGAATAGGCGGTCTCCTCGTCTTTGAAGGAGGTGCCGTCGTGTGGTGGCTGATCTGCAGTTCGTTGGGGGGGCTGGCCTGGGCCGATTCCGAGAAAGATGCTTCGCGGTGGAGTACATCGGGAGAGATCCGAGCGTCCGCGAATTCTGTCGATGCCTTCCCCGTCGATGCGCTCGGGACCACGCCCCGCCAAGACCCCGACCTCCGCAGCCGCATCATCGCCGGCGCCGGCCTCAAGATCGGCGCGGCCAGCCGCTTTGACGCCGAGATCGAGTGGTCTCATCCGCAGTGGACGCCGCGCAAGGCACGCTTCACCACCACTCAGTCCTGGGGGAGGCTCAGCATCGGTGCGGACACCTTCGGCTGGGGCAACGGGATCCTGGCTCATGACGGGCGCACGCGGAGCCACTTCGGTGATCCCGAGCGCGGCAATGTGGTCGGTCGCATCTCTTACGGATTTCGTCCATCTGCCGCCCTCAAGCCATGGCGTGTCTTCCTGGCGGGTGATGTCGTGATCCGCGATGAGAACGCGGACCTATTCGATGGAGACCTGGCGAGGCAGCTTGTCCTCGGGTCCCGGTGGGCGGAGGACGACCTCGAGTTCGGTGCTCTGGCCTTAGTCCGTTGGCAGCGGGACCGAAGAGACCCCGCGTACCCCAGCGGGGAGCGAGCAGAGAGCATGGCGGTTCCGGTCGATGTCTTCGTGTCGAAGACCTTTGGCGGTACCACGGACTCCCTTCAGACCACCATCCGCTCAGAGCTTGCCCACGTCAGCGGCTCGACCGACCGCCTCTGGAACGGCGAAACCGGCGACGGAGGCGGACGAATTCAGAGCCTCGGCATGAGCAC
>CAZKOI010000668.1:0-1515 GCA_964554315.1 uncultured Enterobacterales bacterium
CGGATGAAGAAGAGTCGATTGATCAGTCTGATATTCCCCATGACGCGCTTGAGGTGGCGAACGAAATCGCTGAGCAGTACCTAGGTACTCATCTGCTGTCGCTTGAGAAGGCGGCCCGCGAGAGGACCTCCGAGCGGGTTGAAGTAGAGCGATCGCGACTTGAGGCGTATTACGAATATCGGATCGCCGCCGCACATGAACGTCGTGCAGGGACGATGTCGACAGTGGAGCGTCTTCGCGAGTCCGATGACGGTGGTGACCACAAGATCCTGCCGGTTTGGGAGGCTCGGCTCGCTGGGGATGAGTTGCGGATCAGTTCGCTGGATGAGGAACGCCATGATCGGATCAGGAAGCTCGACCTGAGTCTCGAGCTGCCTGCCGACTACCAGTTGCTGCAGGTCGTCCGCGTTGAGGTCGTTGGAGCACCTGATGTGGGCGGATGATCGATGAAACAAGACCAGCACGATTCAGGGGGGTGCGGCACGCGACGTTCCGCTTACGCAACCCCCTACAACCCCACCGAGGTGCCCATTGACTGACAAGACCGGCCCTGCCACCCGGGTAGACGCTCGCAGTGACCTCGTTGATCACCTCAGAGCCGAACTGATCGGGCCTGCTGGTGGTGTTGAAGAGCGGATCGGTCAACGTCCAACCTCTCGATACTTGATTGGCCGGCTCGCGCCGGCGGGTACCGCCGTGGATGCGATGGAGGACGATGGTGCCGGTGTCGTGGGGGCTGACGGCGACGATGCAGAAGGAGGCGATCCAAGCCCGATATCGATGGCAATGAATCCGTCGTCGATCGGTCTCTCGTTCATCGTCGCGGATGCCTGCGGACCCATAACCGTGACCGCCCGATGGGGCACGTACCGTCGGCTCGAGCCCGGGACGGACGATGCCGAAACTCCGGACGAGCAGGACGTGGTTGGCGAGGAGGGTGCTCAGGCCGCCGAGCCGCCCGCCGTTGCTGCGCTGGCGGGTCTAT
This sequence comes from uncultured Enterobacterales bacterium, assembly GCA_964554315.1. Lineage (GTDB taxonomy): Bacteria > Myxococcota_A > UBA796 > UBA796 > UBA796 > UBA796. Next base: position 986 of record CAZKOI010000668.1, read on the forward strand.
CTGAGGCCCCGAGGCGAGCGGCTTGGGGGAGAGTCGAATACTCGGAATCCATGACGTTCGACCCCTCGGTGGGCACGCCCCAGCGACGTAACCTGACGGGGGACGGAGTCTTTCTCGAGTACCTGCTTCGTGCTCGCTCGGAGGGTGGCGTCGCTATCTCAGCCTTTCTCGTCAACCGCCGGGAGGTTCCGGCAGGCGAGCGAAGCCCGGATGATTCGCTCTGGCTCTTTCAGCCGGAGATCTCAGCGAGATGCGAATCGGGTCATGCGGTCTTCGGCGCCCGGGGAATCGAACTGGTTGACGACGAGGCCGAGGCTGAATTGCTGTCGAACGAGCTCTTATATTGGGAGCGCCCGGAATTCGCCGTCGGTCATGGGTGTGCCGCAGACTGGGATGCCGTCGAGGGTGATCGGCTCGCAACCGAGGTGAGGACGGCAATGGTGCCGAGTTGGGAGCTCGCGCGTATCGACCCTCGCGAGGACGTCCCGTCCGAATTGCGCATGCTGGAGCTCGGGGGAGCGGGGGCGGCC
>CAZKOI010000669.1:0-1512 GCA_964554315.1 uncultured Enterobacterales bacterium
ATGCTGCGAGAGGGCTACTCACACCTCTACAACGTCACCGGCGGCATGGAGGCGTGGGGCCACGCTGGACTGCCGATGGTCGACGCAACGGGCGCCGCCTGCTCGATCGGCTGAGAGGGTTCAGGGTGCGATCCAGCACCACGACCAATCAGGCCCTTCGCGGGTGAAGCGCGCGCGCTGGTGGCCTTCGAAGCGGAGATTGAGCCAGTCGATTTCCGTGAGTTCACAGCGAACCACGCAGAAGTTCTCTCGGCACCGGGCGATGGTGTCGGGCTCGTCCGCTTCGAGGTCACCGAGGAAGGGAAGCGAAACGTCGGGCTGTTCGGTGGGCTGACCCGGTCGCAGGACCTGCCCATAGCACCGTCGTCCGAGCGGCGTCACGCTCGCCCATGCCCTGTCGGCCACCTCGTCGTCCGTGTGGGTCGAGGCGTGTCCCAGGATGCGCAGATGGATCTGCCGCTCCCGGTCATAGAAGTGCCACGCCAGGTTCGGCGAGGCGGTCAGGTCGTCTCGTTTCAGGCTACGGGCATCCGTGTGAAAGCCGAGCTGCGCCGTGTTCCGATCGGCATGCCGGAGCACCACGGTACGAAGCTGTGGGACTCCGTCGCGTATGGTGCCGACGGTGGGGGTATGAAACGGATCTCGTGCGTGCGCGACCCCGTCGGCGAGCGATGCCCAGGTAGCCGCGAGGATGTCGGGAAGGGAGCGCGGTGGGGACGACGAATGGGGCATGCGCGGTGGGCTTCAGGGGCGTCGGCTCAAGGTGCAGACTAGATGTTCGCACAGATGTGCGATACCCGGGGCCTTGGATCGACCTCGTGACGGAAAGGACGTCCGAATTCCCCTACTCTCTGGAGGGGAAATCGCCCGATCCCTCCGACCCGTGCCTGCGGGTAGCTTTGCTTAACAGAATGCTGTAGACCCTCTCGCCGTTTGTTGGTTGATCCGGAAACCGTCCGCAGGTGGACGGAGGGAGATGAGGCCATGTTACGGTCGATTTTGGTGCCACTCGACGGTACACCTTTCAGTGAGCTCAGCTTGCCGCTCGCGGCTGAAGTAGCGAAAGCGAGCGAGGCAGCACTCCACCTGGCCCGGGTCCACGTGCCGCACGAGCCGGACGGGCTCTTGAGCAACACATCCTTCCAGTGGGAGGGGGTCGACTTGTCCGAGTACGACCGGAAGAAGCGGTTCAGAGAGGAAGAGTACCTGCACGAGGTCGAGGCTCGTGTCGCTACGAACGGCCTCGAGGTCGATTCGGCGCTACTCGATGAGGGTGATGTCACCGAGCAGCTGTGTGCCTACGCGCGTGAGGTCGAGGCGGATGCGATCTTCATCACCTCGCATGCTCGCGGCGGCGTCGGTCGCGCGGTGCTCGGCAGTGTCGCCGATCGTGTGCTTCGGGACTCGCATCTACCGGTCGTCATCGTTCATCCTTCCAAGGGTGAACGCGACGTCGCGGCCCCCAGGGACGTGGACCATGTCCTGGTCCCGGTGGACTGGTCGAACCTCGCG
>CAZKOI010000670.1:0-1512 GCA_964554315.1 uncultured Enterobacterales bacterium
CGATATCGATGGGCGTGAAGCTGGCATCGACGGTGCTAGAGAGAGGCGACATGAGTGAACGGGACAGGGCCTGGGTTCAGGTCAAGATGGGTCATTGCCTTCGCTTGAGCGGCCGCCTGAATGATGCTGTAGCCATCCTTCAGCAAGCCAAGATCCCGGTAAACCAGGGTCCGCCCGCTTCGGAGAGTGACCGGGTCGATGGCGGCCACGATGCGCGGATAATTGAAGCGGATCGGCTGCTCGAGCTGGGCTGCTGTGAGGCGAATTTGGCGAGCCATGAGCAAGCATTGAAGCGCTACGAGGAGGCGCGTACGCTGTACATTGCGGCGGGTAATCGCCAGGGTGAGGGGGTCGCACACGCACACCTGGGGAAGTCCTACAGAGACACCGGTCAACTGACGCTGGCCGAGGAGGCTCATCGGGCGGCCTTGGTCATCGGCCGCGAAGTCGGCGACCTGCGCAGCGTGGGCATGGCCCTCGGGAGTCTGGCCTCGCTGGCGCGTGAGCGCGGGGCCTTCGCGGAATCGATCGATCTGAGCCTCGATGCCTTGTCGGCCTACCAGCAGAGCGAAGATACCCGCGGTGAAACCGTCACGCTCGGTAACCTCGGCAACGTCTACCTGGTATGCGGTGAGCTTGACCAGGCGTTGAGCTTTTACCAGCAGGGGCTCACGCAGGCGCATGCGATCGGCGACAGCCACATTGAGGCCACCTACACGGGCTACATGGGTCTGATCCACGAGGCTCACGGCCGGAATGATGATGCCCACAGCGCCTTTCAGGCCGCCGCCGAGATCTTTAGAGTCCGGGGCGACACCATCCAACAAGGGGTGTGGGAGGGCAATGCTGGAGATTCACTGATGAAGCTGGGGCGTCTCGAGGAGGCGGAGGTCCACCTGAGGCAGGCCATCGATTCACTCAGCGGTCGTCTGGAGGTGGCTGCAGGCGCATTCAGTGGCTCACTGGCGTTGCTCTTGGCTCAAGGCGGTAGGCTGGCGGAGGCCAAGGCGCTCCTCAGTGATGCGCGGTCGAGTGTCGCAACGGATCCCAACGAGCATCTTAAATTCCTCGTGAAGTCGGGCCAGGTCCTGCACATCATCGGTGATCGACAAGGCGCTATTGATGCGTTGAACGATGCGCGTCGTCTCAACGCAGCGCATGCCTTCCGAGAGGACAGCGCGAATGCCATCGCCGTTCGTGAGCTTGCGGTTCGCTTGGGAGTTCCGACGGATACCGTGCCGTCCACCTAGCCGCCAAACCGATCGCAGACTGCGGCGTCTCGGGGCGCCGGCAGAGGAACATACAGCGATGGGCTGGGAGGTTCATCCAAACAGCCTCGAGCGACTCTTGGTGCGACTGGACCGGGAGTATGGTTCTCCTCCGCTGATCATCACCGAGAACGGGGTCTCGTATCCGGGACGTCGAGCGGCAGGCGTACCTACACACGCACTTGCTGTCTGTCTGTGACGCCATTGAGCAGGGTGCCAACGTCGAGGGCTACTTTGCCTGGTC
>CAZKOI010000671.1:0-1504 GCA_964554315.1 uncultured Enterobacterales bacterium
TCATGGCTCGCTCTCGAATCCAGACACCTTTGACGGAGTTCCGGTCGGCCAGCCACCATGCGCTGATGATGGAGTGAAAGGGGGTCATCGCTGCACCTCCACATCACTGAAAACGTGCCGCAAACGTGCCGCAACTATGGGCAGATATGGACCCTTATGAACACTTATGGGCTCTATCGAACCTGTTGATAGTGAGCCTTTAAGATTGCAAACTGCTATTTTTGTTGGGATTTCAAAGGTGCAGGGAAGGGGATTCAATTCCCACCGCCTCCACCATCTCTCGTTGTGCTTGAGTCAGTGCGCTACCGAGAATGACGCAGCTGGTGTATGGTTGGACGCAAACTCTATACGAACAGGATGGAGTCGCGAGCCCATGAAGCGAGACACGCCCTCCAGGCGACCCCGTACGCTGTCGTTGGTGCTCGCCGCTGCCGTGGCGGCGGTGGTTCATTTTGCCCACCCTGCAAGCCCGCACCTTGGCTATGTGCTGGCCATGTCCACCATGGTCCTGATCGGGGTTCAGGCATTCGGTATCTTGCCGGTCTGGCCCAACCGAAAACGGCCCGAACACCCCGCTGCATTCGGCGTCTTCTGGGGCCTAATCTTTGGCCTCATTGTGCCGCGCTTGGTTGTTCGGTACATGGAAGAAGGGATGGCTGGATTCGTGGGCCTTCTCTCTGCGTCGTAAGGACAAGGCCGGGAGACATAGGGCACGCTGTGTACTCCTCGGACAAAAAGTGTCCGGATTCAGGCTTTGCTCGTCCTTTTCTCGACACTACCGTTGAGGAAGGCGGTCGCGAATCGCCTGGACGGGAGGTCACAGTGCTCGACATCATCGTGATTGCGTTTGATATCGCCATCGTGCTCGCGATCCTCTGGCACTTTGTCCTCTGCTATGTGCTCGATTTGTAATCGTATAAAGCTAATCTAAAGTAGCCTTTTGATGTCGAAGTTGATTGGTTTGGTCGGTTAAACGGTCGACGTCCCCACGCTGTGTCTATCGGCGATTTGCCGCAAGGCATCGAGTACGATGGCGGGCTCGTCCAGCGAGTTTGGCCAGCTGGGGCTGAACCGAATGCGCGCATCGGGGGTTGCCACGCTGATGCCCTGGGCCAGCAAGTCGGACGCGACCTCGCCTGCGTGAACGCCCGCTGGTGGCCGGACGCACATCACCGTGGAGCGTCGGGTGGGATCCGCCGACCGCTCGCTGCGGTACCCCAGCTCAAGCAGACCGGGCTCGAGCCGGTCAAACCAGGCGTTGGCGTGCGCGTGAATGGCGGGCACGCCCAGCGATGCGATGAGCCGCATCGATGCCGTGAGGCCGGCGAGTCCGCAGAAGTTCAGCGTGCCGCCCTCAACCATGGCGGGCCCCACCTGAAGCGCCCGGTCGTAGTCCATCAGGTTCGGATCGCCCCACAGAAAGCAGAGCCCGTCTTCGTGGCTCAGCCATCCGGCCATCGTTGGTTTCAGTGTCGACCAGTCGCGGGCGTACAGAAGTCCTGTG
>CAZKOI010000672.1:0-1502 GCA_964554315.1 uncultured Enterobacterales bacterium
GGTGTCGGAAAGGCGGAGGCCTTCTTATCGAGACGAAAGAGCAGCTCCGGCCGAAAGCTCAAGAAGCCGACGACGTCCTCATGTACACGTCGCTGGATGGCAAAGGACTTCCAGCTGGCCAGGTCGGCCTCGAACTCAAAGTGATACATTCGATTTGCGACAGGGGTAGGCATGCCGTGAGTCGAAGCGCCGTGCTCCCGGGCGTTTCCTGCCGCCACGATGAACCATCCCTCGCCAAGTCTGTGCTCGCCCACGCGACGGTCGAGCAACAGCTGCTGCGCAAGCCCCTGAACGGTCGGCGCGGCGTTGGTGAGCTCGTCGAGAAAGAGGATGCCTTTGCCCTCGTCCGGGAGCCAGTCGGGCCGGACATAGGTCGATCGACCTTCCGAGACCGCAGGAAGCCCGCGAATGTCGGACGGGGGAATCTGACCCAAGCGCAGATCGATCACATCGAGTTGAAGCCGGCTCGCCACCTGATTGACGATCGACGACTTACCGATGCCGGGCGGGCCCATCACCATCACGGGTGTCTGCTCGCCAGCCTCGATGAGCCTAGTGAGAATGTCTTGGAATTCGGTGGCCTTCATGGTGTCTCCTTGAGGAGGGTTTTGACGACGTCAGGGTGAAACGCGCTCCAGAACTTCTTGATCCAGGGCATCTCACTCCTGCGCCGGATCGCGTCGCGAATGACGGGGCTACCGACACGGTCGAGATGGGCGATGGCATCCTCGGGGGTGAGGGTGTGCCGAACCAAGCCCATACGAACGGTCTCGTCGGTGTCGTTGAGCGCCATCTTGTGCAGGACCTCCGGCGGGACCCGCTCCCGACGCACGATGTTCTGCCGGACCTCTCTTCGCGGGTCCTCGGCGAGGCGGGCGATGAGGTGAGCGGGCAAGGCTGGGTTTCCAGCGAGAGCCGCACGGACTTGCCAGGCGTGACGCATGAAGTCCTCGAGCATGTCGGCTGGCGCCGTGGGGTTCATGGCCGCCGCACGGCGAACAGACTTTGAGTGGCTGCGGGAGCCCGCGAGCTCTCGGAGGAGTCGAGGATCTACCCCGTGACCTGCAGCGAGGTTCTGGCGAACGTGTCGGTCCAGCGAATTCAGAAAGCCCGGCACGGTCGCCATGTGAAGCCTAAAGACCGGGTTCTCGGACACCCCGAGAGGTGCGAACCTTGTGAGGTTGAGGAGCCTGTCCATGGGCATCGCCGGATTTCGAGCGACATCGTCGGCGAGGTCGTCGCACCGATAGCGACGAACTCTTACCATCCGGTACAACTGCTCAACCGGCGACTCCGGATCGCGACAGTAGGCCTGGGGATCTTCGATTCCTCGATCACGCAGGCGCTGCTTGATGGTCTGTCGACCGCTGCTGCTCTCGACGCGATGCGCGGACCGTGCAGGCGGATCGGGTCTGGGACCGACGGTCACGAACGGGCCCGCATCGTCACAGAGGTGCGATGGCTCGGTCTGGCTGTGGCCCAACATGGGCGGCTTGATTGTC